>JAISIZ010000104.1 GCA_031261785.1 Mediterranea sp. (in: CFB group bacteria) | reverse complement strand
AAAAGTACCGCTTTGACACGAGACCGCCAAACATTATGGAAGATATTTTTAGGATCTTTTTCATGTCCGGAAGGTAAGGCGCTGAACGACAGCGGGAAGGAAGGGAAAGTTTTTTCGCGAGGGGGAGTTGTTTTTGAAACATGTGGCACTTAATCTTAACACAGGCGGAGCTTATGCGCTTATATGCGCCTAAAAAGCTTCATGCACTTTCATGATTAAAAAGTTGCATCGCGCTCGCAAAAGCTCTACATTTGTGGCGTGAACCCTCTACCAGACAAGATTACGAAGACTGGATTGAAGATTCCTATTCCTAATAATTAGGTGTAGGAGCAAATATACCCACGCTCCTCAAACAAAATGGGGAACCAAAGGTTAATATAAGAATCTAAGGAATTAAAGTAATAACCGATAATGGAGACGCAATGAAAAAGATACTTCTCCTCGTATGGCTGACAACCATGACACTTACCGCGCATGCCGACCGCGTCCTTAGCCTCGACAGTTGCCGTGCGTTGGCCCTCGCCAACAATAAGGAGCTGCTAATCGCGGGCGAGAAGGTGACGGCGGCCCGATACCAACGAAAGGCCGCGTTCACCCAGTACCTGCCGAGCTTCTCGGCTACGGGTGCCTACATGCGCAACCAAAAGGAGTTTTCGCTACTGTCCGACGGCCAGAAAGGGGCGCTCTCCAACCTTGGTACCAATCTGGCCGGTCCGTTGGAACAAGCGGCAGGACAAATCATAGCCGCGCATCCCGAATTGGCCGGCCTCGTCTCATCCCTCGGCACGCAAATAGCCGGTGCCCTACCGATGCTCGACCAAGCGGGCAACTCGATAGTCGACGCCTTCCGCACCGACACACGCAACGTATACGCCGGCGCCATCACGCTGACGCAACCACTCTATATGGGCGGCAAAATCCGCGCCTACAACAAAATCACGAGATATGCCGAGGAGTTGGCCATGCAACAACGACACGGAGGGATGCAAGAGGTGATCATGAGCACCGACCAGGCCTACTGGCAAGTGGTGTCGCTGACGGGAAAGAAGGAACTGGCCGAGGGATACTTGCGCCTGCTGAAGCAACTCGACAGCGACGTGCAAAAGATGATCGCCGAGGGAGTGGCTACCAAGGCCGACGGTCTCTCGGTGCGGGTGAAGGTGAACGAGGCGGAGATGACACTGACCAAGGTGGAAGATGGGCTGAGCCTCGCCCGGATGCTGCTTTGCCAACTATGCGGCATCGACCTCACCACGCCCATTCGGTTGGCGGACGAAGATCTGGAGAACCTCTCCCCCGCCCCATCCTCCGAAGAGGCCAACGTCGACAGGGCCTATGCCAACCGTCCCGAGCTACGCAGCCTCGAGCTGGCCACGAAGATCTATCACCAAAAAGTAAACGTGACGCGGAGCGACCACCTCCCTTCCGTCGCCCTGATGGGAAACTACGTCGTGACCAACCCTTCGGTGTTCAACAGCTTCCAGAACAAGTTCAGGGGAATGTGGAACGTAGGGGTGATGGTGCGGATACCCCTGTGGCACTGGGGCGAAGGTGTCTACAAGACGCGTGCCGCCAAGGCCGAGGCCCGCATCGCCGAATATCAGCTGCAAGACGCCCGCGAGAAGGTGGAGTTGCAAGTGAGCCAAGCCGCTTTCAAGGTGAACGAGGCGGGACGAAAACTCACGATGGCGAACCGGAACATGGAGAAGGCGGAGGAGAACCTGCGCTACGCCACGTTGGGATTCAAGGAGGGGGTGATAGCCACCAGCAACGTGCTGGAGGCACAAGCCGCCTGGCTCGCCGCCCGCTCGGAACGCATCGACGCGGGGATCGACGTGAAACTGACAGAGATTTACCTGAGAAAGGCGATGGGAACGCTGGGGGGAAATTGAGAATAGAGAATTAAAAAATAATAGTTTAGGATATGGGGACGGAGAAATCGCAGAATACGAATATGCTGCTGGCGTTCTTGACGCTGCTGGGAGTTATCGCCCTGGTGGCGCTCGTGGGATTCTTTATGCTTCGCAAGGGACCGGAGATCGTACAGGGCGAGGCCGAAGTGGAGGAGTATCGGGTATCGAGCAAGGTGCCCGGACGCGTCCGCGAGTTCAGGGTAACGGAAGGTGAGCGGGTACGTGCCGGCGACACGCTGGCCATCCTCGAGGCACCCGACGTAGTGGCTAAGATGGAGCAAGCCAGGGCCGCCGAAGCCGCCGCCCAGGCGCAGAACGCGAAGGCGATGAAAGGCGCGCGCGAGGAACAGATACAGGCCGCCTACGAGATGTGGCAAAAGGCGGTGGCGGGAGTAACTATCGCCCAAAAGTCGTACCAACGGGTAAAGAACCTCTTCGAGCAGGGCGTGATGCCGGCACAGAAGCTGGACGAAGCCACGGCGCGACGCGACGCCGCCCTCGCCACCGAGAAAGCCGCCAAGGCGCAGTACACCATGGCCCGCAACGGCGCCGAGCGGGAGGATAAGCTGGCGGCGGAAGCCTTGGTCGACCGCGCCAAAGGAGCGGTGGCCGAGGTGGAATCGTACCTCAGCGAGACGTTCCTCGTGGCGCCTGCGGCGGGCGAGGTGGCCGAGATATTCCCCAAAGTGGGTGAGTTGGTAGGCACTGGAGCGCCGGTGATGAACGTTGCCGAGCTGGAGAAAATGTGGGTAACGTTCAACGTACGCGAGGACTTGCTGAAGAATCTGACCATCGGCACGGAGTTCACGGCCGTGGTGCCCGCGCTGGACAACCGCGACATACGCCTGAAGGTGTTCTATATGAAGGACCTCGGCACGTACGCCGCCTGGAAAGCGACAAAGACCACCGGACAGTTCGACCTGAAGACGTTCGAGGTGAAGGCACGGCCAATGGAACGGGTGGAGAACCTGAGGCCGGGGATGAGCGTGATCTTCGAGGGGAATTAAAAATTGAGAATTGAGAAATAATAGTTGGGGAAATGGGGGGATGGAACGAGAAGGCTAACAGGCTGTGGCAAGTGACGCGCAGGGAATGCGGGCGATTGGTGGGGCGGCCGCTCTACCTCTTCTGCATGGTGGTGGCGCCGCTGTTCTGCTACGTGTTCTTCACCACGCTGATGGACAGCGGGCTGCCGAAGAACCTGCCGGCGGGTGTGGTCGACATGGACGGCACGGCCACCTCGCGACAGCTCGCGCGCAACCTCGACGCCTTCCAGACGACAGCCATCGTGGCGCGTTACGCCAACATCGCAGACGCGCGCGTGGCCATGCAGAAAGGGGAAATATACGGATTCTTCTATATACCCAAGGGACTGTCGGAGATGGCGCAGAGCCAGCGACAGCCCACCGTGTCGTTCTACAACAACTATTCGTACCTCATAGCCGGCTCCTTGCTGTTTCGCGACATGAAGATGATGAGCGAGCTGGCCTCAGCGTCGGCCACCCGCGGCGCGCTCTACGCCAAGGGAGCCACCGAGGGGCAGGCCATGGGGTTCCTGCAACCCATCGTTATCGACACCCATCCGCTCAACAACCCCTGGCTCAACTACTCGGTCTACCTGTGCAACACGGTGATACCCGGCATACTGATGCTACTCATCTTCATGGTCACGGTGTACGCCATCGGCGTGGAGATCAAGGAGCGCACCGCCCGCGAGTGGCTGCGCATGTCGGGCAACTCCATCTACGTGGCGCTGGCCGGAAAGCTACTGCCGCACACCGTCATCTTCTTCGTCATGGGAGCGTTCTACAACGTCTACCTCTACGGCTTCCTGCACTTCCCGTGCAACAGCGGCATCCTGCCCATGTTGCTGGCCACGCTCTGCCTCGTGCTGGCCTCGCAATGCTGCGGGGTGGTGATGATCGGCACGCTGCCCACGCTCCGGCTCGGGCTGAGCTTCGCCTCGCTGTGGGGCGTCATCTCGTTCTCCATCTCGGGCTTCACCTATCCGGTGATGGCGATGCATCCCACGCTGCAAGCCCTGAGCAACCTCTTCCCCCTGCGCCATTACTTCCTCATCTACGTGGACCAGGCGCTCAACGGGTACAGCATGGCTTACTCGTGGCCCAACTACCTGGCGTTGCTGGTGTTCATGACGCTGCCGTTCGTGGTGATACATCGATTGAAGCGGGCACTGATATACTATAAATACATACCGTAGGCGATGGAAGATCAAGGCTTTGGACGGAAACTGGCCGAAGGCGTGGACGGACTGTTCCACGTATGGAAGCAAGAGTTGCGCGCGATGGCACGCGACCATGGCGTGCTCATCTTCTTCATCCTCGTGCCGCTGGCCTATCCGCTGGTGTACAGCTTCATCTACGACAACGAGGTGGTACGCGACGTGCCCGCCGTGGCCGTCGACGCCTCGCGCACCGCCCTCAGCCGCGAGTACCTGCGGAAGGTCGACGCCACGCCCGACATCGGGATCGTGGCCCGCCTGGCCGACATGGAGACCGCCAAGCAAGCGCTGAAAGAGCGTAGGGCGTACGGCATCATCTACATCCCCGCCGACTTTGCCGACCGCGTCGCCAGGGGCGAACAGACGCAGGTAAGCATCTACTGCGACATGAGCGGCCTGCTGTACTACAAGTCGATGTTGCTGGCCAACACCGCCGTGTCGCTCGACATGAACCGAGAGATCAAGATCGCCCGGGCAGGAAACACCACCGACCGCGAGGACGAAGTGAGCGCATACCCCATCGCGTACGAGGACGTGGCGATGTTCAACCCCGCCACCGGGTTCGCCGCCTTCCTCATCCCCGCCGTGCTGATACTCATCATCCAGCAGACGCTGCTGCTCGGCATCGGCCTCTCGGCAGGCACCGCCCGCGAGAAGAACCCCACGCGCCACCTCGTGCCCGCCGACCCGCGCTACGACGGCACGCTGCGTATCGTGCTCGGCAAGGGGCTGTGCTACTTCCTCATCTACGTGCCCATAAGTTTCTACGTGCTGAGTGTCGTGCCCCGGCTGTTCAGCCTCAACCAGATCGGGCAGACGGGCACGCTCACCCTCTTCGTGCCGCCCTACCTGGCCGCGTGCATCTTCTTCGCCATGACGGCCTCCATCGCCATACGCAACCGCGAGACCTGCATGCTCTTGTTCGTCTTCACCTCGCTGCCGCTGCTCTTCATCTCGGGCATCTCGTGGCCGGGCGCCGCCATACCGCCGTTCTGGCACTACTTCTCGTGGCTGTTCCCCTCCACGTTCGGCATCAACGGCTTCGTGAAGATCAACAACATGGGCGCCACACTCAACGAGGTGGCGATGGAATACAGGGGATTGTGGCTGCAAGCGGGATTCTACTTCGTGACCACCTGCATAGCATACCGCTGGCAAGTGATGAAGGCGCGAAAGGCTGAAAACCGCGAGACACGATCGTAACATTCGTGACCCGCGGCCAAGGTTTTAACTGTTTTTTATCAGAAGTGCTAGAACTTATAACCTACCCCGATGGTGAACGTCAGGTTGCGGGGATATTTGGGATCTATCTCATCCATGTCGTCCGTGGGTTGGTCGCTCAGTTTAGTGATCCCGATCTCGCCACCCAAGCCGACGAAGAACTTGCCAATCTCATAATCGATACCGAAGGCAAGACCGGCGTCGAAGCGGTTCCAGCCGTTTTCGCCGCCAAATATATCCCCTTTCTCGGTCTCCATGCCTCCCGCACCCGTCCTCGTGGTCAATTTATACTTCCCGCCCACGCCGTAAGCGAAGTAAGGTCCGGCCTTCACCACGACGTTCTGGTTCGCGGCCACGCCGAAGCGTACGGCAGCCAGCACGGGCAGCTGGATATACATCGGGCTGGCCGTTGTCTTATAAAAGTCCTCGGAGGCCTTGAACCCCTTCATCGAGAACATCAGCGACGGCTGGATGGACCACATCTCGGAGAATCGGTACTCCATGCCCACACCCGCGTTAACTCCTATTTTCGGGTCAGCATCGTCCACACCCGTAGCGTTGCTCAGGTTCATGCCAGCCTTGACGTCAAACGACACTTGAGCGTAAGAAGCGACGGAAACAAGCGCGAATAGCGCCAAAACTACAGTCTTTCTCATTTTCATAACCAACAGTATTAAAGGTTTCACGCGACAAAACTATAGGCCGAAACTGAAAAGATTTGGGAAAAGGGAAGAATTATACCTCGTGCGGGGTAATTTTGTGCAATGATTTTTTAGACGCTGATGACACGGATGACACGGATTTAAAATATATAAATCCGTGTTATCCGTGTCATCAGCGTCTAATGAGTTTCGCTTTGTCCGAATGCGCACCTTTCGCCCCAAGCACAAAAACAGGCCGCACGAAGTATATTTTAGGTACGGATTGGCCTCCAGCAAAGTTCCACATTTCGCGAGCGGCTGGATAGGTGGGTTAACATATTTCTCACTCCTTCCCCTCCAGCATAGCCTCCAGCTTCAGCAACTCGTCGCGATAGCGGGCGGCTTCGATGAATTCGAGATTCTTGGCCGCCTCGTGCATCAGCTTTCGGGTGCGGGCGATACTCTTTTCGAGCTGCGGACGGGTCATGTACCGCACGATGGGGTCGGCGGCGATGGTAGGCTCGGCGGGTTCCACGTAGGCGTACTTCTCCTTGACGGACGTTTCGGTCTCGGCGGGTGTAGTGTTGCCGAACACGGCAAGGTTGCGTCCTTTCTTGATTTGTCGCGGGGTGATGCCGTGCGCCTCGTTGTAGGCCAGCTGCTTCTCGCGCCGACGATTGGTCTCGTCGATGGTGAGCCGCATGCTCTCGGTCACCTTGTCGGCGTACATGATGACCTTTCCGTTGACGTTGCGCGCGGCTCTTCCGGCCGTCTGAGTCAGTGAGCGGTGCGAGCGAAGGAATCCCTCCTTGTCGGCGTCGAGAATGGCCACGAGCGACACTTCGGGCAGGTCGAGCCCCTCGCGCAGGAGGTTGACGCCCACGAGCACGTCGTACACGCCCTGGCGGAGGTCGTCCATGATCTTCACCCGCTCGAGGGTGTCCACGTCGCTGTGTATGTAGTTGCAACGCACGTCGTTGTTGAGCAGATATTCGGTCAGCTCCTCGGCCATGCGCTTGGTGAGGGTGGTGACCAATACGCGCTCCTCGCGCTCAACGCGCAGTTGTATCTCCTCCATGAGGTCGTCTATCTGGTTCATGCTGGGACGCACCTCGATGACAGGGTCGAGCAGTCCCGTGGGGCGTATCACCTGTTCCACCACCACGCCTTCGCTACGCGCCAGTTCGTAGTCGGCCGGGGTGGCGCTGACGTAGATCACTTGCTTGGTCATTCGCTCGAACTCCTCGAACTTCAACGGACGGTTGTCCAGCGCGGCCGGCAGGCGGAATCCATACTCCACGAGGTTGGTCTTGCGGGCGCGGTCGCCTCCGTACATGGCGCGTATCTGCGGCACGCTGACGTGGCTCTCGTCGATGACCACGAGGAAGTCGTCGGGGAAGAAGTCGAGCAGGCAGTAGGGGCGCGTGCCCGCCTCGCGTCCGTCGAAGTAGCGGGAGTAGTTCTCGATGCCCGAGCAGTGTCCCAGCTCGCGAATCATCTCCATGTCGTACGTCACCCGCTCGTAGAGCCTCTTGCCCTCGTAAGGTTTGCCGATGGAGTTGAAGTAATCCACTTGCCGGGTGAGGTCGTCCTCTATCTGGTGTATGGCACGGAGCGTGGCTTCCTTGGTGGTCATGAAGAGGTTGGCGGGGTATATCTTGTAGTCGTCGAAGGGCGCGATGACGATGCCCGAGATGGGGTCGACCTCCTCGATGCCGTCGATCTCGTCGCCCCAGAAGGTGACGCGGAGCAGATGGTCGGTATAGGCCAGCGCGATGTCGACCGTGTCGCCCCTCACGCGGAAGTTACCCCGGCTCACGTCGATGTCGTTGCGCACGTAGAGGCTGTCGACCAGGCGGCGGAGGAATACGTTGCGGTCGAGCATCTTGCCGCGCGCGATCTCGATGACGTTGTTGTAGAAGTCCGACGGATTGCCCATGCCGTAGATGCACGACACGGACGAAACTACGACCACATCCTTGCGTCCCGACAGCAGGGCGGAGGTGGCGGCCAGTCGCAGCTTGTCGATCTCGTCGTTGATGGCGAGATCCTTCTCGATATAGGTATCGGTGCTTGGCAGGTAAGCCTCGGGTTGGTAGTAGTCGTAGTAGGAGACGTAATACTCCACGGCGTTGTTGGGGAAGAAGCCCTTGAACTCGCCGTAGAGCTGCGCGGCGAGCGTCTTGTTGTGGCTCAACACCAGCGTGGGCTTGTTGACGTTGGCGATGACGTTGGCGATGGTGAATGTCTTTCCCGAGCCGGTCACTCCGAGGAGCGTCTGCGCGGGCGTTCCTTGCAGCACGCCCTCGGTAAGTTGACTGATAGCCTCGGGCTGGTCGCCGGTAGGTTTGTATGCGGATGTGAGTTCGAAATCCATGATTCAATGTGAATAACGCGACAATATTCGGCAAAAAAAACGAGAAAAGCAATAACATTCATACTAAACCACTCAAAAAAGGCTATATTTGCATCAATTTACTATTGATTCATTATGAGTCCCATATTCAGGCGCGAGGACGGCTTTGTATTTAAAATCTTCTCCAATGAGGAAGAACGTATTCATATACATGTCACAAAAGCCGAGTGTGAAACCAAATTCTGGTTGGAACCCAACATAGAATTGGCCACGAATTATGGCTTCAGTAGTAAAGAGATAAAGAGAATCACCCAAATAATAGAGCAGTATGGAGATGAATTTAAACGCCAATTCACAGAACATATCGGTAAGCGTATTGATGATTAACGCGCAAGGCATCATGCTATCCGTGCAAGGCAACGATTTCTTCGTGTCGTACAATAGGGTTCCATGGCTACGCGACGCTCGTATATCCGATGTCTTGAATGTCCGTATGTGCGGACAACACGCCATCGAATGGGAAGATCTCGGGGTAGACTTGGAGATAGAAAGCCTAAAGCATCCCGAACGTTACCCGTTGGTCATGAAGCGGTAACCTACTCCACCTCCCCAATCATCTCCTCCACCGACACGAGGCGTTGTTCCCCGCTCTCCATATCTTTCAGCGTGGCTTTTCCCTCGTTCATCTCGTTCTCGCCAATGATGGCGACGAAGGGAATGTTCTTCGCGTTGGCGTAGCCCATCTGCTTCTTCATCTTGGCGGCGTCGGGATAAATCTCGGCGCGGATGCCGGCGGCGCGTACCTTGGCGAGCAGGGTCATGGCGAAAGCGGCCTCTCGGGAGCCGAAGTTGACGAACAGCAGACGTGTGCCATTCACGGCCTCTTTGGGATAGAGATCGAGCTGGTTGAGCACGTCGAAGATGCGGTCGGCCCCAAAGGAGATTCCCACGCCCGACACGCCGGCCATGCCAAACACGCCCGTGAGGTTGTCGTACCGTCCGCCACCGGTGATGCTGCCGATCTGCACGTCGAGCGCCTTCACCTCGAAGATGGCTCCCGTGTAGTAGTTCAGTCCGCGGGCCAGGGTGAGGTCGAGTTCGATTTCGTTCGCCAGTCCCATCCGGGCCAAGGTGGAGAGTATGAACTCGCTCTCCTCCACCCCTTTCAGTCCCGTCTCGCTGCCGGCCAGCACGTCCCTCAGGGTGGCGAGCTTGTCGGCGTTCGTGCCGTCGAGCAGGATGATGGGTCTCAGCTTCTCGATGGCCGCCTCGCCGATACCTTTCTCGCGAAGCTCGGCGTTGACGTTCTCCAGTCCGATCTTGTCGAGCTTGTCGATGGCTACGGTGATGTCGACAATCTTGTCCGCCTCTCCGATAATCTCGGCTATGCCCGACAGGATTTTCCGGTTGTTGATCTTGATCGATACCCTGATGCCGAAGCGGCTGAACACCGTGTCGACGATCTGCATCAGCTCCACCTCGTTGAGCAGGGAATCGCTGCCCACCACGTCGGCGTCGCATTGGTAGAACTCGCGGTAGCGTCCCTTCTGCGGACGGTCGGCCCGCCATACGGGTTGTATCTGGTAACGCTTGAAGGGGAAGGTGATGTCGTCGCGGTGCGCCACCACGTAGCGCGCGAAAGGCACGGTGAGGTCGTAGCGCAGTCCTTTCTCGCAGAATCGGCTGGCCAGTCGGGCGGCGTCGCGGCTGAGCAATTCCTCGTCGGTGATGCCGTTGAAGTAATCGCCCGAGTTCTGTATCTTGAAAAGCAGCTTGTCGCCCTCGTCGCCATACTTGCCCATGAGCGTGGAGAGCGTCTCCATGGCGGGTGTCTCTATCTGCTCGAAGCCATAGAGGTGATACACGTCGCGGATGGTATCGAATATATAATTGCGTTTCGCCATCTCTACGGGCGAGAAATCGCGCGTTCCTTTCGGGATACTGGGTTTTGCTGCCATAATCGTACTGTTGCTTTTGTTCTTACGGCCGCGAAAGTACGGGAAAATAGGAAGTTATCCAAAGGCTCGGGAGAGAAACTTTAAAGAGATTCACCACAGCGTACACCGAGTTTCATGGAATGTGTACGCTATGGTGAATCTCTTTTGAGTGAGCCTACATGAAGCTTTTGCCCGATAGGTATCGTTCGGCCTCGATGGCGGCCTTGCATCCGCTGGCTGCCGCGGTGATGGCCTGTCGGTATTGCGAATCGGCTACGTCGCCCGCGGCGAACACGCCCTCCACCTTGGTGCGTGGAGTTCCCGGCTCGGTCTGGATGTAGCCCACCTCGTCGAGGTCGAGATACTCCTTAAAGATGTCCGAATTGGGTTGATGCCCGATAGCGAGGAAAAATCCGTCGATGGGCAAGTCGTAGCGTCGCTCGTCGGCCTCGCCCATGCGCTTCACCACGTGCGCGCCCTCCACGCCGCTCTCGCCATATAGGCCTACGGCGTTATGTTCGAAGAGCACCTCGATATTCTTGTGGCTCATCACCCGCTCCTGCATGATCTTCGAGGCGCGCAGGAAAGGCTTGCGCACCAGGAGATACACTTTGGAGGCGAGGCCTGCCAGGTAGACGGCCTCTTCGCAGGCCGTGTCGCCACCGCCCACTACGGCCACCACCTTCTTGCGGTAGAAGAATCCGTCGCAAGTGGCGCAGGCGCTCACGCCCATGCCCGCGTACTTCTTCTCGTCGGGTAGTCCCAGGTATTTGGCGGCGGCGCCGGTGGAGATGATGACCGTGTCGGCCTCTATCGTCTTCTCCTCGTCGATAGTTATCTTATAGGGCGCTCCGCTCAGGTCGGCCGCCGTGGCTATGCCCATGCGGATGTCCGCCCCGAAGCGCGCGGCCTGCGCGCGCAGGTCCTCCATCAGCTGTTCCCCGTTCACGCCTTGCGGATAGCCGGGGAAGTTCTCTACGTCGGTAGTTGTGGTGAGCTGTCCGCCAGGCTGCAATCCTTCGTACAGCACGGGGTCCAGGTTGGCGCGTCCGGCGTAGATGGCGGCCGTGAATCCGGCGGGTCCAGAGCCTATGATGAGGCATTTTACTCTTTCTATCTCTTTCATATTCTTCTTTTCTTTAAAATGGTTTGTTTTGATACTACATATATAGGATTCTCTCTATCGCAAGTCGATAATCTCGGCCTGCGGATATTGTTTTCTGTCGAACGCGAACAGCTTGTCGGCGAAGCGCCGCTTGGTCTGGTAGTCGGTGATGGTGACTTGGCTCACCACGTCCTGCCCGCGTTGCCTGAGTTCGATGAAGAGGGGTTGGTACGTCCCCTTCTCCACGTATAGCGTGACGCGTTCCCATTCCTGCTTGGGGTCGGTGGCGGTGAGTATCACTTCCGTCGCCATCTTTCCTCCGAAGTTTTTTTCGGCACCCGGCTGGTAGTCGAATCCCTCTCGATACATATATAATAAGGTATAGGGATTGAGCTGTTGCAACTCGGCCTTGGTGGGGGTACTGACGTTCACCTCGTCATTGGCCGTCACGTAGCTCCACTGCGTCGTCCCGTCGAACCAGGTGGTCACGCCCGTAGTCTTCAGCAAGAACTTCTCGCCTTTGAGCTGGATCACTCCGGTATCCTCACCCTCGACCGCGCCATCTCTCATCGCCCGGACGGTGAAGCTCGCCTCGACGCCTCCCGCCTGCCGGAAAGCCTCGGCCGCCCTGTCGAGGATAAGTTTAGCCTGCGACTGCCGCTGTTGGGCAGTCGCAGGTAAACAGGATAGTAAAGCTATTGAAATACTAAAGATGAATTTTTTCATTCTCATAATACAACGGATGATCATTGTAAATTGTTCAGTCGCATGGCAAGGTCGTTCTCGTCGGAGCATAGCACGTCGCGCGGCTTGCTACCTTGGGTGGGGCCTACTATCCCGGCTTTCTCGAGCTGGTCCATGATGCGTCCAGCACGGTTGTAGCCGATGGAAAACTTGCGCTGTATGAGCGATGTCGAGCCTTGCTGATGGATGACCACCAGCCGTGCGGCGTCCTCGAATAGGGGATCGAGGCGTCCCATGTCCACGTCGTTCATGTCGCTTCCGCCGTCGTCGCTCACGTACTCGGGCAGGTAGAAGGGCGTGGGATATCCCTGTTGCTTGGCGATGAACTTGGTGATATCCTCCACCTCGGGGGTGTCGATGAAGGCGCATTGTACACGCACGGGATCGGCGCCTTGCAGGAAGAGCATGTCGCCCTTGCCTATCAGGCGGTTGGCGCCCGGACGGTCGAGGATGGTGCGCGAATCGATCATGGCCGACACCCTGAAGGCGACGCGTGCGGGGAAGTTGGCCTTGATGGTACCCGTGATGATGTTCGTGGTGGGACGTTGCGTGGCGATAATCATGTGTATACCTACGGCCCGGGCCAGCTGCGCGATGCGTGCGATGGGGAGTTCCACCTCCTTGCCGGCCGTCATGATGAGGTCGCCAAACTCGTCGATCACCACCACCATGTAGGGCATGTAGCGATGTCCCTTCTCGGGATTGAGGCGCCGGTTGACGAATTTCTCGTTGTACTCCTTGATGTTGCGCACGTGCGCCATCTTGAGCAAGTCGTACCGTTGGTCCATCTCCACGCAGACGGAGTTGAGCGTCTGCACCACCTTCGTCACGTCGGTGATGATAGGCTCGCCGCCGTCGGGCAGCTTGGCCAGGAAGTGGTTCTCTATCACCGAGTAGATGCTGAACTCCACCTTCTTGGGATCCACCAGCACGAACTTCAGCTCGGCCGGATGTTTCTTGTAGAGCAGGGAGGTGATGATGGCGTTCAGCCCCACCGACTTACCTTGTCCCGTGGCGCCGGCCACGAGCACGTGCGGCATCTTGCAGAGGTCGAACATGAAGACCTCGTCGGTGATGGTCTTTCCCAAGGCCACGGGAAGGTCGTACTTCGATTCCTGGAACTTCTTGCTCCCTATGACGCTCTGTCCGGAGACGATCTTCGGGTTCTTGTTGGGCACCTCGATGCCGATGGTTCCCTTGCCGGGGATGGGGGCGATGATACGTATGCCGTCGGCCGAGAGGCTGAGAGCGATGTCGTCTTCCAGTCCCCGTATCTTGGAGATGCGCACGCCTTGCGCCGGAGTGATCTCGTAGAGGGTCACCGTGGGTCCTACGGTGGCCTTTATGCTGCTGATTTCGATACCGAAGCTGCGCAGGGTGCTGATGATGCGGTCCTTGTTGGCGTTCTGCTCGTCCATGTCGATGGTGGGACGCCCATCGTTATCGAAATGTCTCATCAGGTCGATGGTGGGGAAACGGTAGTTCTCCAGGTCCTTGGTGGGGTTGTAGGGTTCCCGCTCGGGACCCTGGTACTCCTCTTCCTCGATGATGGGGTCGATGTGAAATCCCGGTTCTTCCGGCTCGGCTGTCGCGGGTTCGGGGTGCGGGGGGAGGGTCACCACCATCTCCTCGTTGGGTGTGGCAGGCTCGAAGGTGAGGTCCACCTCGCCACCTTGTGGAATCAGCTCCACGGTTCCGGGTTCCTCCTCGCCCTCCTCCTCTTCCTCAATCTCCAGGATCTCCTCCGTGGTGTCGGGTGTCCGCGTGTCGTCCGTCGTTTCCTTCTCCTCCCCACCTTCTTTCTTCTCCTTCTTTTTGAGGAAGCCCAATCCGAAGATGGCTCGCAACCACACGATGGTGCCCGCGCTGAGGTAGATGAAGAAGCAGATGGCCGTACCGACGAGGAGCAGCCACACCCCCGGCACGCCCACTTGCAGCATCAGCCATTTGCTGACGGTCTCGCCGTGCATGCCACCCAAGTGGAAAAACGTATAGTTGTCCTTGAACACGAAGCCCATGAAGATGGAGAACCACACCAACAGGAGGGTGCAGCCAATGAACCATTTCCAGAGCCTGACGCGGCGCACCCGCATCAACTTCACCCCGGCCGCCACCAGGAAGACCAGGATGAAAAACGAGGCCACGCCGAAGCAGCCGTCTATGAGGTAGGCGGCCAGTTGCGCGCCGCGCGAGCCGGCATAGTTGCGGACTTCGGGGTCCACGGCGTTCCCGCTCTCCACGATGCTTTGGTCGGCCGCCCCCGTAAAGAAGAACGAGGTAAAAGCCAGCAGCATGAAAACCGAAAAGATAACGATCGCCAAACCGAGTATGAAATGAAACGTCTCGTTTCCGAGCAACGCCGCCACCTTACCGAAGAAGGAGGATGCGCGCGGCGTCCGTCGGGTCTCCTTCTTATCTATGTTCTTTTTCGCCATGGGTCAAACTTCCCTGTATGAGTATTCGATAACCTATAATATGCTTCCAAGCCGCAAAAATAATAAAAAAATAACGTGCGCTACACGCATTCAATCCTTTTTCTTACCTTTGCGCTTCATTACCGATGCAGACGTATGGATAAAGATACTCCTATCATATTCGACAAGAACGTTATAGAGTTCGTCACCGTAGCCGCCGAATACAGCGCGTTCGTCGAGCGCGCGGGCGAGAAACGCCGTGGCGAGCTGGTCGACACCCTCTTGAAACTACTCCCCTTGCTCTACCTCAAAGCTTCCATGCTCCCTCCCTGCGAGGTCGTGGGCGACGAGGCGCCCGAGACTTATGTCACCGAGGAGGCGTACGAAGGGCTGCGCGCCACGCTGGCCGAGGCGCTGGGCGACCGCGACGACTATCTCGATGTCTTCGTGGAGGATATGATATACAGTGACCAACCCATCCGGCGCTCCATCTCCGAGGATCTGGCCGACATCTACCAAGACATCAAGGACTTCGTCTTCGTCTTCCAGCTGGGACTGCCCGAAGTGATGAACGATGCCCTCGCCCGTTGCCGGGAGAACTTCGGCACACTATGGGGACAACGATTGGTCAACACGCTCCGCGCCCTCCACGACACGAAGTACGGCGCCAACGACGACACGGACGACGACGAAGAAGAATATGAAGAGAACGACGACAGCGTCCCAGGTAGCTCGGACTACCCCGATAAATAAAACGAGACGAACGACAATGATTGTAAAACGTACCATTTCAAAAGAAGAATTAAGAGAGATGCCCAAAGCGCTCTTCGACGGGCGAATCTACGTGGCCCAGACGGAAGCGGAAGCCAACAAGGCCGTAGCTTACCTCCTCTCCACGTTCCCCGTAGTGGGCATCGATAGCGAGACGCGCCCCTCCTTCAGGAAAGGCGAGCTGCACAAGGTAGCGCTGTTGCAGGTCTCCACCGAGGAGTACTGCTTCCTGTTCCGCCTCAACATGACGGGACTTACCCCATCCATCATCCGTTTTCTCGAATCGCCCGATATCCTCAAGGTAGGACTCTCGCTCAAGGACGACTTCACCGTGCTACGCCGCCGTGCCCCCTTCAAGCCCCAAGGCTGCGTGGAGCTGCAAGAGTACGTGCGGGCTTTCGGCATCGAGGACATGAGCTTGCAGAAGATATACGGCATCGTCTTCGGCGAGAAGATTTCAAAGTCGCAACGCCTCACCAACTGGGAGGCCGACGTGCTCACCGAACGCCAGAAGATTTACGCCGCCACCGACGCGTGGGCCTGCCTCAACATCTACAACCGCCTCAAGCAACTCAAGCGGACGGGCGACTACAAGGTGGAACCCGCCGCCATCCCCGTCAAGACCAACAATCAAGATTAGGCCTCATCACATTTACATACATCAGAATAGCGTAGATGCACAAAGTATTTCTCAAGCCCGGAAAGGAAGAATCTCTCCGACGTTTTCATCCCTGGATATTCTCGGGAGCCATAGCCCGTGTCGACGGCGAACCCGAAGAGGGCGAAGTGGTCGAAGTGTACACCGCCCAGAAGGAGTTCATCGCCGAAGGACATTTCCAGATAGGTAGCATCGCCGTGCGCGTGCTCTCCTTCGAGCCGGAGCCTGTCGACCATCGCTTCTGGACACGCAAGCTGGCCACCGCCTACGAATTGCGCCGCGCCATCGGCGTAGCCGGGAACCCCACCAACAACACCTATCGCTTAGTGCACGGCGAGGGCGACAACCTGCCGGGCCTTATCGTCGACATCTACGCCCGCACGGCCGTGATGCAGGCGCACTCCGCCGGGATGCACGTGTCGCGCGTGGACATCGCCGAGGCGCTGGCCGAGGTGATGGAGGGAAGCGTCGACAACATCTACTACAAGTCGGAGACCACCCTACCCTTCAAGGCCGACCTTTTCCCGGAGAACGGTTTCCTCCGGGGGGGCGGTAGCGACAACGTGGCCGAGGAGTATGGCTTGAAGTTTCGCATCGATTGGCTCAAGGGACAGAAGACGGGCTTCTTCGTCGACCAGCGCGAGAATCGCGTCCTGCTCGAACGTTACGCCAAGGGGCGTTCGGTGCTCAACATGTTCTGCTACACCGGCGGATTTTCCTGCTACGCCATGCGCGGCGGAGCCGAGCTGGTGCATTCGGTCGATAGCTCGGCCAAGGCCATCGAACTGACCCGGCAGAACATCGAACTCAACTTCCCCGGCGACCCCCGCCACGAAGCCTTCGCCGAGGATGCCTTCAAATACCTCGACCGCATGGGCGACCAGTACGATCTCATCGTCCTCGACCCGCCCGCCTTCGCCAAGCACAAGGATGCCCTGCGCAACGCCTTGCAAGGCTATCGCAAGCTCAACGCCAAGGCCATCGAGAAGATACGCCCCGGAGGCATACTCTTCACCTTCTCCTGCTCGCAAGTGGTCAGCAAGGACAATTTCCGCACGACCCTCTTCACCGCCTCGGCCCTCACGGGACGGAGCGTGCGCCTGCTGCACCAGCTCACGCAACCGGCGGACCATCCGGTCAATATCTACCATCCCGAAGGGGAATACCTCAAGGGACTGGTGCTGTATGTGGAATGAGAGGCCCTAATATGTGCTCCCGCATGGGGATCGAAGGGCTATTCTCCTCGCGCGTTCTTCATGCCATTCGCGAGAGAGGCTATCGGGTCCGCGAAGTGCCCACGCGGTTCGCGTGAACGTTTCGCGGACCTGACAGATGGCCATGTAGTTCGCGTGAACAATTCGCGGACCTGATAGATGGCCACGCGGTTCGCGTGAACGGTTCGCGGACCTGATAGATGGCCACGCGGTTCGCGTGAACAGTCCGCGGCTTTGCAAAGGTCTGATGTCAAACCATCGATCGATTCGAGCATCCATTCAGTCGTGAAACCGACATGAACATCCTTCGAAGAGACGTCAGGCAAGGTTCTATCTCGGAGACGCGAAAGCTTTATGCAAATCCGCATGAGACGAAAAGCTCGGGCTTTTTTCTCCATTACCGAAATCTGAATACAAAAGCTCGGGCTATATTCTCCATTCCCGAAATCTGATAACAAAAGCTCGGGCTATTTTCTCCATTCCCGAAATGTGATTACAAAAGCTCGGTTTTTTTTCTCCATTCCCGAAATGTGATTAC
>JAISIZ010000102.1 GCA_031261785.1 Mediterranea sp. (in: CFB group bacteria) | reverse complement strand
GGGCTTAGCGGCTTCGTGGCCG
The DNA here is from genome assembly GCA_031261785.1 of Mediterranea sp. (in: CFB group bacteria). Taxonomy (GTDB): domain Bacteria; phylum Bacteroidota; class Bacteroidia; order Bacteroidales; family Bacteroidaceae; genus Bacteroides. Next base: position 41,113 of record JAISIZ010000102.1, on the reverse strand, counting down.
AGATGACCATCTTCGTCGGCTCGTTCCAGAACGCCGACGTGTTCCACCGCACGCTCACCATCATCGCCTGCTCCTCCATCGTCATCACGGCGGTGTATATCCTTCGGTTAGTGGGCAAGATACTCTACGGCACCTGCACCAACAAGCACCACCTGGCGCTCACCGACGCCACGTGGGACGAGCGGGTGGCCGTCGTCTGCCTCATCGCCTGCGTGGCCGGCCTGGGCTTGGCCCCGTTCTGGATGAGCGACATGATCAGCCAGAGCGTGGCGCCTATAGTGGCCCTGTTCCACTAAACACCGATTCATTCACCCCAAAGATAGTATTCGTACAAAAAATGGACTACTCACAATTCCTATACATGCGCGAGGAGCTGTCGCTCATAGCCGTGCTGGTGATACTCTTCCTGGCCGACCTCTTCATGAGTCCCGACGCGCACAAGCAGGGCGGACACCCCGTGCTCAACACCATGTTGCCCGTCATCCTGCTCACCATCCACACGGTGATCAACTTCTTCCCCGGCACGGCCGGCGACGCCTTCGGGGGGATGTACCACTACGCGCCGATGCACACCATCGTGAAGTCGGTGCTCAACGTGGCCACGATCATCGTCTTCTTGATGGCGCACGAGTGGATGAAGCGCGAGGACACCTCCTTCAAGCAGGGCGAGTTCTACGTGCTCACCCTCTCCACGTTGCTGGGCATGTACTTCATGATCTCCGCCGGACACTTCCTGATGTTCTTCATCGGGCTGGAGACGGCCTCCATACCGATGGCCTGCCTCGTGGCGTTCGACAAGTATCGCCACAACTCGGCCGAGGCCGGGGCGAAGTACATCCTCACGGCGCTCTTCTCGAGCGCGCTGCTGTTGTTTGGCCTGTCGATGATCTACGGCTCCACGGGCACGCTCTACTTCGACGACCTGCCCGCGCGCATCGACGGCAACCCGTTGCAGGTCATGGCGTTCGTCTTCTTCTTCACCGGCATGGGCTTCAAGCTCTCGCTCGTCCCCTTCCACCTCTGGACGGCCGACGTGTACGAGGGGGCGCCCAGCGCCGTCACCGCCTACCTGAGCGTGGTGTCGAAAGGGGCGGCCGCCTTCGTGCTGCTCACCATCCTCGTCAAGGTGTTCGCACCGATGATCGGCGACTGGCAGGAAGTGCTCTACTGGGTCACCATCGCCAGCATCACCGTGGCCAACATCTTCGCCGTGCGCCAGCAGAACCTCAAGCGCCTGATGGCCTTCTCGAGCGTCTCGCAGGCGGGCTACATCATGCTGGGCGTGATAGGCGGCACGGCGCAGGGCATGACGGCCCTGGTCTACTACGTGCTGGTCTACGCCGTGGCCAACCTCGGCGTCTTCGCCGTCATCACCATCGTGGCGTTGCGTGCCCAGAAGTTCACCCTCGACGACTACGCCGGGCTGTACCGCACCAATCCCAAGATCGCCGTCCTGATGACCTTCTCGCTCTTCTCGCTGGCGGGCATCCCACCCTTCGCCGGCTTCTTCTCGAAGTTCTTCATCTTCTCGGCCGCCTTCCACTCGGGCTTCCACCTCCTGGTCTTCATCGCCCTGGTCAACACGGTGATCTCGCTCTACTATTACCTGCTCATCGTCAAGGCGATGTTCATCACCCCGTCCGACAATCCCATCCCCACCTTCCGCAGCGACACCAGCACCCGCGTCGGTCTGGCGCTCTGCGCCATCGGCATCATCGGCCTGGGCCTGGCCGGCTTCGTCTACGAAGCCATCGACAAGCTGGCGTTCGGGATGTAAGAGGGGGAGATTCACCACGGAGGACACGGAGTTACACAGAGATTTCTTTTCATCACGGATTCGTGCGGATTGTATCGTGCTTCTTCTCCCTTGTTTATATAATCTGTGCGAATCTGTGTAATCTGTGGTGAACAAGGATCCCGTGTCCTCTCCATAGCGAATCCTAAAACTCCGTGTAACCCTGTGTCCCCTGTGGTGAATAAAAAGCCGATATTCCTTGAACATAACCTCGAAAGAGATTGTTTTTTATACAAAGTTCAATTAATAAACAGATACCTCAATTATGGCAACAACAAAATTCAAGGGACAGCCGGTAAAACTGATCGGTGAGTTCGTGCAAGTGGGTAAAGTAGCTCCCGACTTCGAGCTGGTAAAGACAGACTTATCCTCCTTCTCGCTGAAGGAACTGAACGGAAAGAACGTCATCCTCAATATCTTCCCCAGCTTAGACACTGGCGTGTGCGCCACTTCCGTGCGCAAGTTCAACCAGTTGGCCGCCGGGCTGAAGGACACGGTGGTGCTGGCCATCTCGAAGGATCTCCCCTTCGCGCACGCCCGCTTCTGCACCGTCGAGGGCATCACGAACGTCGTTCCCCTGTCCGACTTCCGTTTCACCGACTTCGACCAGAGCTACGGTGTCCGCATGGCCGACGGCCCGCTGGCCGGCCTGTTGGCGCGCGCGGTCGTGGTGATAGGCCAGGACGGCAAAGTGTCCTACACCGAGCTGGTGCCCGAGATTGGGCAGGAACCCGACTACGACAAGGCTTTGGCCGCCGTGAAATGATTCTCCGCGACTACCGCCCGTGTCGATCACAATCACCCCCGACGTCTCCCGGAAACGGGACGACGCCGGGGGTGATCGCGTATCTGGGGGGATTATTGGAGGTCGCCTGCCTGCCCGGTGTCCGGCTCGCGAGAAGCGGAAGCCGCGGATATCCTGTCCGTCCACTCCTTTAGCCGCGACCTCACGATCTTCACTCTTTTGCCTGTTCGGCCAAGGTCGTCGAGGATGAGGTTGCAAACGTCTACGATGTCCTCGCATCTGTCGTAATCGCCCGAATCGAAAAAATCCTGGAGAGACTCTATCTTCGCGATGACATCCAGCAGGGTTTTCCTAAAAATCTCGCCGTCCACGTTTTTTCGCCCTTCACGAAATATGTGCCCGGGTATAGGTTCAGGGCGTGGAGAACGTTCGTTAATCTCTCGCACGATGTTGTCGACGCGCCGGTTATAGATGGCCTTTATTTTCTTCGTGGCCTTCATGGATCGAGCGATCGCGCGGCATCGCTCAATTCCTTTTTCATGAAATTCCGACTTGTCCATACGCTTATGCAAGTCGGGCAGCGAATCTATTATCTCGTTCAGCGTCTGTATCTTCATCGAGTTGTCGAGCGCGACCATCAATTCCTTTTCCAGGTCCGTGGGATCTTCCTTAGCGAGGAACCGCTCTTTCTCTTCGGGACCCAATGCCCACAGCGTCTGGAGCGAATCCTGTTTCGTCCTTAGCTCGCGTACGCGTCGTTGTGCCTCGAGGATTATCCTCGCGTGCGAGTTCGTTTTGCCCATGTTCTTCAGGTCGAGTTCGCAAGCGGCGAGCAACTCTTCCGATTGGGCAAGCTCGCCGATATTCATGAACGCTTCGATATCGTCGACTTTCGACATCACCCTATAGCATGTTTCCCGTTTGTCTATCTTGTTTTTCTCGCGATTGTCGGGAGCCTGCTTATGGCGGCGAACACTGTTGGACTGTATGCGGTCGCGGTCGCGCTCGTCCAGCCTTTCGCCAGAAATGGTCGACCGGTTGCTCGTGACGTGCCAGGCGGCGCAAAACAAGCAATAGTAGCTTCTGACGGGTGCTTTCTCGTGTTCCTCCAGGATGTTGTCCCAGTTGTACCGAATAAAATTATCCGCTTTCTTCCGGGTGTCGAAGCACATCTTACTCTTTCCGCAACCTAAGCAATAGGTATGGTTCTTTATAGGTTTCATTCCCCTTGAAATTTAGTCATCAATTCGTGTCTTTGTATGGGTCAGGCAATGCTTATCGCATTGCTAATAGGCGCAAATGTACGAAATAATGCGCAATAAAAGCAAGCTTCATGACGAAAAACGCCACAACTTTCTTATATCCCCCCTTGATGACTTCGCTTCGGCTATTCCATCCATTCACCCCAATCCCTTTATCATCTTGTCGATGCATTTCTTCTTATGTTCCATATTGGGGTGCACGTATAGATTGAGCGTGGTGCTGATGTCGGCGTGCCCGAGGATGACACTTACGGTTTTGTAGTCGCAATTGCTCTCTATACAGCGAGTGGCGAAGCTGTGGCGCAGCCCGTGAAATTTCAGGGGATGTATCCCGAGTGAGGTGATCAATTGTTTATAGTGGTTGCGATAAGTGCGTGGTTCGATGGGCTTCGTATCGTTGCTCAATACGTAGTGTGAGCCGTTGACGATACGTTTGAGGGGCTTTAGGATTTTCTGTAAATCTCTTGTTAGGGGTATCTCGCGGATAGAGTTTTTTGTTTTGGGCGTATCGATAATCAGTTTGGTGTGTCGTTTTTCAGCGTCCACAATGTAGATGCGTTCTATGGTTTTGTTGACGGAGATTATGCCTTGCTCCATATTTATGTCATCCCATGTAAGCGCACAGAGTTCCCCGATCCGTATGCCTGTGGACGGCATAGTGCATCTTATTTTGCACCTTTTTGAAGAACAAACGGGTGGTAGGGGCGTCGCTGTTATAATCGAGGCTGGTCGCATAAATATCGGTTAGCTTTTGATAGAAGCGACGCTCACTAAGACGTATCTCCCTGATTTCGGCAAGCAAGTGCTCAAAGTAATCTATCCCGATAAATGAACCGTTTTCCATCCGCTTCTTGTCAATGACATAACCACGGATAGCAAACTGTCGCAAGACGTAAGTAGCCCACTGCCGGAATTGAGTGGCACGAGCGGAATTCACCCGATAACCCACAGAGATGATGGCATCCAGATTGTAAAACTCCATCAGCCTTTTCACTTTGCGCTCGCCTTCTTTTTGAACTATTTCCATTTTGGAAACAACTGAATCTTCCTCCAGTTCTCCGTCCTCTAATATATTCCTCAAGTGCTTGCTGATAGCCGGGATGCCCACGTCAAAGAGCTTAGCCATTGCTTTCTGCGTGCACCAAATCGTTTCATCCCTGTACATCACTTCCAATCCTTGGGACGCGCCGCCCGCGCCTCCGCAGGAGTGCGGGCCGCCCCCCCCGATTCTTCATTCTTAATTCTTCATTCCCGATTCCCCCCTTAGTGTCGGCTATGATGTTCAGGCGCGGGGATTGTCCGCGGGATATAGTTGTAAAATCTATCCGAATAGGACGTAAAAAAGTCGATGATGTCTTGCTTGCGGATATGCCGATGTGGGATGGGACGGTTGGGGGCACCGTTGAGGTACGGAGGGAGATATGAGGGATTGGCGTGTGGATGGCGGAAATAAAAAAATGTCGCTGGATGGACGTAACTTACATTCAATCAACGAAATATGATTTATGACCGAAAAATCTTCTATTTTTTTATTCTATTTATAGTTGGTATTCGAGATATTTTTGTGTATATTTGCGGTTAATAAAAAGCGGAAAAGCCTTTTGATACAATCTCAATGAATTTTAGGAAAACGCTTCTTCGGAGATATAGTCGCCGAGAAAGTTTTGAGGGATCATTTTCTTGGAGAAATGGTAAGGATGGACTTTTTAGGTGGCTGTCGGAGTAGAGAAATAGAATAGGAAAAGATTGATTGCTACGATTTCCGCCTGGAAATTGGGCCAAAAAGTTTTTTTATGCGTGATTTCCGACAGGAAATAGGATGAAAAAACTTTTTCGGGTACGATTTCCGGCCGGAAACAGGACTAAAAAGTATTTTTGGATGCTATTTCCGAGCGGAAACAGGACCAAAAACAAGTTTTGGATGCAATTTCCGACCGGAAACAGGACCAAAAACAAGTTTTGGGACAATTTCCGACCGGAAACAGGACCGAAAAAAAAGTTTTGGAACAATTTCCGACCGGAAACAGGACCGAAAAAAAGTTTTTGGAACAATTTCCGACCGGAAACAGGACCGGAAAAAAGTTTTTGGAACAATTTCCGACCGGAAACGGGAGCTGAAAATAGTTTTTGGAACAATTTCCTTGCGGAGAGCGTAGAGACCTCTTATTTTTGTCTGTTTCATGCCTTCCTGACCTTCTTTAATGGATGCCAATGGTGCTGCCGCTTAGTATTGACACAAAAATAATTTCCATGAGCAAAAAGAAAATCGCAAGCATCAGCTTGTCAAAGCTGAGTAATGGAACGCACTACGCTTTTCATAGCGAGGTGCTGGAACGCGTCAAGAACGACGCGGTAGTTAGGGAGAAAGTAGCCAATGAGCTGAAAGCCTACGAGAAAGCTTTCAAGGAGGAAGACAAACTCTTCTGGCTCTCGAAGAAGAGCGCGCTGACCCAAGAGATCCAGGACGCCGACACGACACGCGACGAAGCCTACGGCGTGTTCCGCAACGTCGTGAAAGCGCTCACGAAACATCCCGACGAGCCGACCCAGAAGGCGGCCAAGAAGATGTGGCAGGTGCTGAAGGACTACAACATCAACATCCACTCGCCGTTTTATCGGCAAACAGGCCCGATGACGAAGCTCATCCGGGAGCTGGAGAACGAGTACAAGGACGACGTGGCTACGCTCAACCTCACCGCCTCGGTGCAGATCATGAGGGAGGCCAACGACACGCTCCGCGTCTTTATGGCCAAGCGGAACGACGAGAGGGGCAGCAAGACGACTGGCGCCACCAAAGCGGTGCGCAAGCTCGTGGACGACGCCTACAAGGAGTTGGCCGAGCAGCTGAACGCGCTCGCCAGGATAGAGAATAGCCCTATCTACGACCCGTGCATCGACGGATGGAACGGCACCATCAAGTACCAACGAAAGCAATGGCCAACCGCGGACGATAAGGCGGAGAAAACGGGCGACACCACCAATACCACCGGCGGAAACGTGGGAGAGATTCCCGACCCCGTGGCTCCGACGCCCGGCGGCGAAGCCACGGCTGGCGACGGAGGGAAAACTGGCGGCGACGGCAAGACCGGCGGCGGAAACACCGGCCAAACGCCCGGAGGCAGCGAGGAAGAACTCCCCGACCCGCTGGCCTGAGTAGAGGCTGACGGGTGACGCGACACCAGGATGCGGATGGCACGGGTCTGAGCGAAAAGACCCGTGTTGTCCGCGTCCGCTCACGGTGGCGCGGTCCGCGGGAAAAGATGTTTCGACCGGCGACGGGACGGTAATTCCATTTTATTCCTTACCTTTGTCTCCCAAAAAAGAACAATAGACGTTATGGAAAGCAATCCAGAGCTACGACTTGCTTGGCAATTCATCGAAAATACAGGCACGCACCTCTTCCTTACCGGAAAGGCGGGGACGGGAAAGACCACTTTCCTCCGGGAACTCAAGGCGCGCAGCCCCAAGCGGATGGTGGTGCTCGCCCCCACGGGCATAGCGGCCATCAACGCGGGAGGCGTCACCATACATTCCTTCTTCCAGCTCCCACTGGCGCCGTTCGTGCCCGAAACCACGTTCAACTCGGCGCAGAACCACTATAAGTTCGGCAAGGAGAAGCGCAGGATAATCCGTAGCATGGACCTGCTCGTCATCGACGAGATAAGCATGGTGAGGGCCGACCTGCTCGACGCCGTCGACGACGCCCTGCGCCGCTACCGCGACCACGACAAGCCTTTCGGCGGCGTGCAGATGCTCATGATCGGCGACCTGCAACAGCTGGCCCCCGTGGTGAAGGAGAGCGAGTGGGAGATGCTGGGGAAATACTACGAGACACCCTACTTCTTCGCCAGCAACGCGCTGAAGCAGACCAACTACCTGACCATCGAACTCAAGACCGTATACCGGCAGAGCGATTCGCGCTTCCTCGACCTGCTGAACAAGATACGCGACAACCAGGCCGACGACCAGACGCTGGCCGAACTGAACCGACGCTACCATCCCGGCTTCCATCCCGACAAGGAGGAGGGATACATCCGCCTCACCACACACAACTACCAGGCGCAGCACGTCAACGACCGCGAGCTGGCCTCCCTGCCCGGGCGAGCCTCGAGCTTCAAGGCCGAGATACACGGCAACTTTCCCGAGTATGCCTATCCGGCCGACCAGACGCTCACCCTCAAGGAAGGCGCGCAGGTCATGTTCCTGAAGAACGATCCGTCGGCCGACAAGAAATACTACAACGGCATGATTGGCGAAGTGACGACCATCAACGCCGGAGGAATCGCCGTGCGCGGAAAGGGCATGGAGAAACCGTTCGTACTACAGCCCGAGGAGTGGGCCAACAGCAAGTACGTGCTCGACGAGGCCAGCAAGGAGATCTCCGAAGTGGTGGAGGGCACCTTCCGCCAATACCCCATCCGCCTGGCCTGGGCCATCACCATACACAAGAGCCAGGGACTGACATTCGAGCGCGCCATCATCGACGCCCGCAACTCCTTCGCGCACGGACAGACATACGTGGCGCTGAGCCGATGCAAGACGCTGGAGGGGCTGGTGCTCGAGACGCCGCTGCGCCGCGAGGCCATCATCAGCGACAGCGTCGTGGACAACTTCAGCCGGGAAGCCGGACGCAACGAACCCGGCGAGCGCCAGCTGTACGACATGCGCCGCGCATACTTCCTCGACCTCCTTGGCGAGCTTTTTAGCTTCTACAACCTCGAGCAGGCATACAAGCGCCTGCTGCGACTCATCGACGAGGACCTCTACAAGCTCTATCCCCGACAATTGGACGACTACAAGGCGCTGGAGCCGCACCTCAAGGAGAAGATCGTCGACGTGGCCGCCAAGTTCAAGACCCAATACACGCGCATGGTGGCCGCCACCGACGAGTACGCCACCGACGAGGCGCTACGCGAGCGCGTACGCTCGGGAGCCACCTACTTCGCGGAGACCCTGAAACCCATCCGCGAGCTGCTGGACAAGACCGTGATGCCCCTGGACAACAAGCAACTGAAGACGCGGCTCAACGAGCGCAAACAAGCCCTCGACGACGCCCTATTCGTCAAGGAGGAGCTGCTGGACGCCCTGCGCGCCGAACCGTTCACGGTAACCGACTACCTGAAGCGGAAAGCGAAAGCCACGCTCGAGATGGAGGGCGACGCCACGCCGGCCGGCGCCACCGCGCGCAAGGCGACGCGCACGCAAGGACAACGGAAGGAGAAGGGCGGCGGACGGACGAAAGTGGAGGTGCCGGCCGACATCCGGAACCCGGAACTCTACCAGGCGCTCGTGGCGTGGCGCAACGAAAAGGCGCGCACGCAAGGCACGCCCGTGTACACCATCATCCAACGGAAGGCGCTGATGGGCATCGTGAACCTGCTGCCCGACACGCCCGACCGCCTCGCCGCCATCCCCTACTTCGGGGCGCAAGGCGTGCGGAAGTATGGCTTCGAAATCCTGAGCATCGTGCGCAAATACTTGAAGTCGACATAAGCAAGTCGTCGCGAGCTTCGAGCCATGAAGTTTTGCGTATGACCTTTCTTTTTCCTATCTTCGCGACCCGAAGTATTCTGAAAGCGAGCCAGGCGCCACCCGCGCCGGCCGCCGTGTATTCCAGGACACCACGTAAAAAACAGGAATGATGAAAGAAAAAGTATCCGTACCCTTCATGCTGCTGGGCATACTGTTCAACGTATGCCTCATCGCGGCCAACCTGCTCGAGACCAAAGTGCTCCAAGTAGGCGGACTGACGCTTACCGCGGGGCTGCTGGTGTTTCCCGTCTCGTACATCATCAACGATTGCGTCACCGAGGTGTGGGGCTTCCGCAAGGCACGCCTCATCATCTGGAGCGGCTTCGCCATGAACATATTCGTGGTGGGGCTGGGACTCATCGCCGTGGCGCTGCCCGCCGCCCCCTTCTGGGAGGGGGAGGAGCATTTCGACTTCGTCTTCGGCATGGCGCCGCGCATCGTGGTGGCCAGCATGACGGCTTTCCTGGCAGGCTCGTTCCTCAACGCCTACGTGATGAGCCGCATGAAGGTGGCCGACGGCGGGCGCCACTTCTCCGCACGGGCCATTTGGTCGACGGTGGCGGGCGAGACGGCCGACTCGATCATCTTCTTCCCCATCGCCTTCGGCGGACTTATCGCCTGGCGGGAACTGCTAGCGATGATGGCGCTACAGGTAGTGCTCAAGTCGATGTACGAGGTCGTCATACTACCTGTCACCATACGCGTGGTACGGGCCGTGAAGCGGATAGACGGAAGCGACGTCTACGACGAAGGAATATCATACCACATATTTTAAGGGATTGATGGAGATTCACCACATTCGCCCTCTTCACCACAGAGGACACAGAGTGCCACAGAGTTTTTGTTCACCACGAAGGACACGGATTCGCGCGGATCGTATCAGACCTCTTCCTCGTAATCGTATAAACTGCGCGAATCCGTGTAACGAATGGTGAACTCCCGCCAATCACTATATTCTTTTTTTTTATGAACAAAGAGACAGCATTGATCGTATTCAGTGGTGGGCAGGATTCCACCACTTGCCTGTTCTGGGCGAAGCGGCATTTCGCCGAGGTGCGCGCGCTGAGCTTCAGGTACGGGCAGAAACATGAGAAGGAGGTGGAGCTGGCACGCCAGATCGCCCTTGAAGCCGGCGTGGATTTCGAGGCGATGGACATGCCTTTGATCGGACAGCTGGGACGCAACTCGCTGACCGACGCCACCCTGCCGATGGACGAGGCGAAACCCGACGGAACGTTCCCCAACACCTTCGTGCCGGGACGCAACCTCTTCTTCCTCAGCGTCGCGGCGGTGTACGCCCGCGAACGAGGCATCAGGCACTTGGTCACGGGCGTGTCGCAAACCGACTTCAGCGGCTATCCCGACTGCCGCGACAGCTTTATCAAGTCGCTCAACGTCACCCTCAACCTCGCCATGGACGAACAATTCGTCGTACACACCCCGCTGATGTGGCTCGACAAGGCCGACACCTGGGCACTGGCCGACAAACTGGGCGTGCTGGAACTGGTACGCGCACGCACGCTGACCTGCTACAACGGCATCCCGGGCGACGGATGCGGGCACTGCCCCGCCTGCAAGCTGCGACGGGAAGGACTGGAAAGGTATTTGGCGAAGAGTGATTAGTGGTTAGTGATTAGTGGTTAGTGGTTAGTGATTAGTGGGAAGCGATTAGCGTTGTTTCGTTCATCACCAATCATTCATCACCAATCACTAATCACTCATCACTCATCACTAACCGCTTCCCACTAATCACTAACCACTAATCACTAATCAACGTGTCCGAACTAAAAGACCAACTCTCCCTGCTTGGGAGAAAGAGCGAGTACCGGCAAGATTACGCCCCCGAGGTATTGGAGGCGTTCGACAACCGACATACCGGGAACGACTACTGGGTGCGGTTCAACTGCCCCGAGTTCACGAGCCTCTGTCCCATCACGGGACAGCCCGACTTCGCCGAGATACGCATCGGCTACATCCCCGGCGCGAAGATGGTGGAGAGCAAGAGCCTCAAGCTCTACCTCTTCAGCTTCCGCGGGCATGGCGCCTTCCATGAGGATTGCGTCAACATCATCATGAAGGACCTCGTCGGCCTGATGGACCCCAAATACATCGAAGTGACGGGAATCTTCACCCCGCGGGGAGGAATATCCATCTATCCGTACGCCAACTACGGCCGCCCGGGCACGAAGTACGAGCGGATGGCCGAGCGCAGGCTGATGGACCGGGAGTAGGCCGACGGCCGGCACACGCTACTCGTGGTGGTAAGGCTCCCCGTTGAGGATGGTCATGGCGCGGTAGAGCTGCTCCACGAAGAGGAGGCGGATCATCTGGTGCGAGAGCGTCATCCGCGAGAGCGAGAGCCGCTCGCGGGCCACGGCGTACACCTTCCGCGAGAAACCGTAGGGACCGCCCACGACGAAGACCAACCGGCGGGGCACCGTGTTCATCTTCTTGCGCATGTAGTCGGCAAATTCCAGCGAGCGAGGTTCTTGACCCCGCTCGTCGAGCAGCACCACCACGTCGGTAGGCAGCAAGGCTTTCAGGATCAGCTCGCCCTCCCGCTCTTTCTGCGTCTCCTCGGGGAGGTTGCGCGTGTTCTTCAGCTCGGGAATCACCTCCAGGTCGAACGCGATGTAACGCTTCACGCGGCGCACGTATTCGTCGATCGCCGCCACGTAATACGCCTCCGTGGTGCGGCCCACAACAAGCAAGATTGTTTTCATACGGTCACTATATTCTGCTATTTTCGTGCAAAAATAGCCTTTTTTTGCGCTATTCCGCATTTAATGCTTACCTTTGTTCGTCCTTTAATGGACAGTTTGAGTGATCGAAACACTAACTTTAAAGTTAACAGTGATGAGAAAACGGATGTTAGCCCTGCTGGCCATCTCGCTCTTCGCCCTCCCGCCGCTGCTGGCGCAAGAGATACCCTCCGAGGTGGCTTCGGCCTTCCAGAAGGGCAACGCGGAGCTGCTGGCCGGGCATCTGGGCGACAACGCGAGCGTAGTGCTCCAAGGCAAGCCCACCAACGCCGGCAAACAGCAAGCCACCGACGCCATGCGACGCTTCTTTGCCGACAACAAAGTGAGCGGATTCACCACCAACCACGAGGGCAAGCGCGACGAATCGAGCTTCCTGGTGGGCACGCTGGCCACCGCCAAGGGAAAGTTCCGCGTGAACTGCTTCCTGCGCAAGGTGCGAGAGCGATATTTAATCTACCAAATAAGAATAGACAATGTCAACGACTAAAGAGCAAGAACTGATCGACAAACTCATCGATCTCGCCTTCGCCGAGGATATAGGCGACGGCGACCATACCACCCTATCCTGCATCCCCCCCACGGCTATGGGAAAATCCAAACTGCTCATCAAGGAGGCCGGCGTGCTGGCCGGCATCGAGATAGCCAAAGAGATTTTCCACCGCTTCGACCCCACCCTGAAAGTGGAAGCGTACATCCCCGACGGCACCGAAGTGAAGCCCGGCGACGTGCCCATGGTGGTGGAAGGCAAGGTGCAATCCCTGCTGCAAACCGAGCGGCTGATGCTCAACGTGCTGCAACGCATGAGCGGCATAGCCACCATGACACGCAAGTACGCCAACCGCCTCGAAGGCACCAAGACACACGTGCTCGACACGCGAAAGACCACGCCAGGCATGCGCGTACTCGAGAAGATGGCCGTGAAGATAGGCGGAGGAATGAACCACCGCATCGGACTGTTCGACATGATCCTGCTCAAAGACAATCACGTCGACTTCGCCGGAGGAATAGACAAGGCCATAGCCCGGGCGAAAGCCTACTGCAAGGAGAAAGGAAAGGACCTCAAGATAGAAATCGAGGTGCGCGACTACGACGAACTCCAGCAAGTGCTCGACCTGGGCGGCGTGGACCGCATCATGTTCGACACCTTCACCCCCGAGATGACCAGGAAAGCCGTCGAGATGGTGGCCGGACGATACGAGACCGAATCGTCGGGAGGAATCACCTTCGACACCCTACGCGACTACGCCGAATGTGGGGTCGACTTTATCTCAGTGGGCGCCCTCACGCATTCCGTGAAGGGACTGGACATGAGTTTCAAGGCGGTTTAACCTATATTAAGAAAATACGATGCAGCATTCCTCGAACCACTGCGTCTAATAAGCAAAAGAAACGCGCCGACAGAGTGTGTACGTTCGACTTTAAAAGTAACAGGCTTTGGAAAACGAGATAGAACTGGTAAAGGGCTGCCGGGCGGGAACAGAATCAGCTCGCAAAAACCTTTATACACTCTACTCCAAGCAAATGCTCGCAGTCTGCTACCGATACACGGGCGACATTGACGCGGCGCACGACGTACTGCACGACGGCTTTATCAAGGTTTTTACCCACTTCTCCTACCGCGGCGAATCGTCGCTCGCGACCTGGATCACCCGGGTGATGGTTACCGCGTCCATAGACTACCTGCGGCGGGAGAAACGGATCAACCGACTGATAACACACGAGGACCAACTGCCCGACCTCCCCGACGAGGAGACGGGAACGGCGGCTGGCGACGACGACCTCTCGGAAGAGCGATTGATGGCCTTTGTGGCCGAGCTGCCCGACGGATGTCGAACCGTTTTCAACCTCTACGTGTTTGAAGAGAAGTCGCACAAGGAGATCGCGCGGATGCTCCACATCAAGGAACACTCGTCGACCTCACAGTTGCATCGCGCCAAGAGCTTATTAGCCAAACGTATCAAAGAGTTCAGGAATGATGAAACAAGAAAATGATGACATAACCCGGCTGTTCCGCACCCGCCTCGGCGACGCGGAGATGCCCGTACGCGACGGCTTCTGGGAGAAGCTCGAGACGGACATACCCCTGGCCGGACAACGCGGACGACGGTTGCTCATGTTCCGCGTCGCCGCCGCAGCCTCGGTACTGCTCGTGCTGGCTGGAGCCTCCACCGCGTTCTGGTACTTCTCGCCCAAGGAGGAGATGCGCCAGGCGTTCCACCAAATCAACCTGGTGAACGGCGCCAACATCGACGGCGACGGCATCCGCATACAACCCGGACCGAAACCCACGCCCCTGGGCAACATACTGCCCAAGCCGCGGCACGGACAGGCCAACGGCACGCCAGCCATGCCCACCGACACGAAAGAAGACAGCATAGCGGTCTCTTTCTCTTTTTCCATTTCCTTTTCCGCCTCCGCAGGCGGCCACTCCACGGCCTCGCGACCGGACAACGGCTATTGGCCGGCAGCGAACGCCGCGGCAACCACCACACCGGTGGCTGCCGCCGGAGAGGGTGGCGCGGACAACAAGCCCGCCGCGGCAAAAAACACCACGCGCCGACGCTGGGCACTCAAAGCCGAGATAGGCACCACGCTACCGGCCCAGGGAGGCAACTACAAGATGCCCATCACCGCCGGTGCCACCATAGAACGGCAACTGACCCCACACGTAGGCATAGAGAGCGGACTGCTCTACTCCAACCTGCGCTCGGCCGGACAAAAGCTACACTACATCGGCATACCCCTACGGGCCAACTTCACCTTCGTCAATACCAGGAAGGTGGATCTCTACGCCACGGTGGGAGGCATCGCCGAGAAGTGCGTGGCCGGAGCGCCCGACAACGGCTTCGGCAAGGAACCCATACAGCTGGCCGTCACCGGAGGAGTAGGCATCAGGTACAAGCTCAACGACCGACTGGCGCTCTTCGCCGAGCCGGGCGTGTCGCACTACTTCCCCACCGACTCGTCGCTCTCCACCGTACGGACCAAACGACCCACGAACTTAAATCTGTTGTGCGGACTCCGCATGACCTACTAATAGACCCTCCGAATGATGAAAAGAACATTATCCATCCTCTGCGTGGCTCTTTGCCTACTCTGCTCGCTGGGCGGATGCGGCAGCGAGGAGCTGGATTACAACAATCCGGACGTGAGCCTATTCGTGAAGCAACTCAAGGGAGGAAACTACAAGGCGACCGACGACAAGGGCGTGATCTCCGTACCCCACTTCGCGACGAAAGATATCCCCGCGCTGCTGACCTACGTGCGCGACCTCACCGTGATACCCTCGTTCCCATCAGTCTACAACATGAACAGCGGAAAGATCCGACTTGGAGAATGCGTACTCTGGATCATCGAGAGCATACGACGCGGAACACCCCCATCCATGGGATGCAAGATGGTGCTGGCCAACGCCGAGAACTACGAGCCACTCTACTTCCTCACCGACGAGGAGGTGCTCGAAGCCGCCGACTGCTACCAACGATGGTGGGACGAACGACAATATCCCCGAACACGATGGACCATAGACCCCTGCTACGACGACCCACTCTGCGGCACCGGATACCGATGGTGGTAACGCTATTGCTGCTTGCCGGCCTCTGCCGCGCGGAGCAACCACAATCGCACGCGCCCGAAGACTCTATCCGCGTAGCCCATCCCGCGACAGCGAACGACGGGGAGCTGAAGATCAACCCCAAAGCCGTGGGACAGATAGATTTCAGCAACACCGTGGGCGACCTGGCACCGAGGCCGTCGACGGAGAAAAGCTGGCTAAAGCCCAACATGACCATCACGATTCCCACGCCTCACATACGCAAAGGCATGCCATCGATCAACCTCGGCGAATGGAAGCTGCCCAAGCTCATAGCCCCAGCCATACGGAGAGGCGTCGGCATCAGCTACGGCACCGACCTCATGGCTATCTTCACCAAGGAATTCTGGGACAAGAAAGGACGCGAACGCCGAAAACGGACGATGGAAGCGCTCAGCACCTACGGCGACTCAACCACCGTGAAAATAAATCATCCCATATTTAAACAGTTCTCCCCTTGAAGACGTTATAATGAAAAATGAAGAATCGAGAATCGAGAATCAAGAATCACAAATGAAGAACTGAGAATACGGGGGGATACGGGGGATAAGTCGACGAGACCTCGTGTCCTTGCCTATACCTTCCCTCGTCGGCCAAGAATAAAGCAATGAACAACAGAATAACTACCCTTTTCGGGATCCAGTATCCCATCATCCAAGCCGGCATGGTATGGTGCAGCGGCTGGAGACTGGCCGCGGCGGTGAGCAATGCCGGCGGGCTGGGCATCATAGGCGCCGGATCCATGCATCCCGAGACCCTGCGCGAGCACATCCGCAAATGCAAGGCGGCTACCGACAAACCTTTCGCCGTCAACTTTCCCCTGATGTATCCGCAGATCGCCGAAATCATGCAGCTCGCCGTGGACGAGGGCGTGAAAATCGCCTTCACCTCAGCCGGCAACCCCAAGACATGGACCCCCTGGCTCAAGGAGCGCGGCGTCACCGTCGTCCACGTCGTCTCGTCGGCCAAGTTCGCCAAGAAGTGCGAGGAGGCCGGCGTGGACGCCATCGTGGCCGAGGGCTTCGAGGCCGGTGGCCACAACGGACGCGAGGAGACCACCACCTTCTGCCTCCTCCCCGCCGTACGCCAAGCCACCTCCCTGCCGCTGATAGCCGCCGGAGGCATCGCCACGGGCGAGGGCATCCTCGCCGCCATGGTATTGGGTGCCGATGCCGCGCAGATAGGTACCCTCTTCGCGCTGACCGACGAAAGCTCGGCCAACCAAGCCTTCAAGGACTATTGCCTGGCCATAGGCGAAGGCGACACCAAGCTGCACCTGCGCAAACTGTCGCCCGTGCGCCTCATCAAAGGAAACTTCACCGACGCCGTAGCCCAGGCCGAAGACGCCGGAGCCACCGCCGACGAGCTACGCGAGCTACTCGGCAAAGGTCGCGCCAAACGAGGCATCTTCGAGGGAGACCTCGAGGAGGGCGAACTGGAGATCGGACAAATAGCCTCCATCATCTCCCGCCAACAATCGACCGCGGAAGTGATGAAAGAGCTGGTGGAAGACTACCAAAAAGCTTTGGATAAATTGAGAATTGAGAATTAAAAAATAATAGTCTGGCAATCTTCGATCTACCCCGATAGGTAATCGCTGATTTGCCAGACTATTATTTTTTAATTTTTAATTCTCAATTCTCAATTTATCCCAAACACGTCCGCCACCGCCTTGTAGGTCACCTTGCCATTCACGATGTTCAGGCCTCGGGCCAAGCAGGCGTCGTCCTCGCATGCTTGCTTCCATCCCTTGTTGGCCAACGCGATGACGTAAGGCAGGGTGGAGTTGGTAAGCGCCATGGTCGACGTATAGGGCACGGCACCGGGAATGTTGGCTACGGCGTAGTGCACGATGCCGTCGATGACGTACGTCGGCTCGCTATGCGTGGTGGGGTGCGACGTCTCGAAGCATCCGCCCTGGTCGATGGCGACGTCGACCATCACGCTTCCGGGTTTCATGAGGGGCAACATGGAGCGGGTGATGAGGTGCGGCGCCTTGTCGCCCGGTATCAGCACGGAGCCGATAAGCAAGTCGGTGTCGGGCAGCTCCTCCTTGAGGTGCGTCTCGGTGGAGTAGAGCGTCTTCACGTTGGCGGGCAACGTCTCGCTCAGGTAGCGCAACCGGGGCAGGTTGATGTCGGCGATGGTCACGTCGGCTCCCATACCCGCGGCCATCAGCGCGGCGTTGGCACCTACCACGCCACCCCCCACGATCAGCACCTTGGCGGGTTTCACTCCCGGCACGCCGCCCAGCAGTATGCCTTTGCCGCCTTGCGGCTTCTCCAGGAAACGCGCCCCTTCCTGGATGGACATGCGTCCGGCAATCTCGCTCATCGGGATGAGGAGCGGCAGCGAGTGGTCGGGCAGCTCTACGGTCTCGTAGGCCAGGCAGACCGCCTTGCTCGCGATCATGGCGCGTGTCAGCTTCTCGTCCGAGGCGAAGTGGAAGTACGTGAACAGCAACTGATTCTCCTTGATGAGCGCGTACTCGGGAGTTATCGGCTCCTTCACCTTCACGATCATCTCGGCCGTGCCGTACACCTCCTCGGCCGTGGGGAGTATCTTCGCCCCGGCGGCCAAGTAAGCTTCGTCGGCGAATCCACTGCCGGCGCCAGCCTCGTGCTGGATATACACTTGGTGGCCTCTCTTCACCAACTCCGTCACTCCGGAGGGTGTCATGCCCACCCTGTTTTCATTGTTTTTAATCTCTTTGGGTACACCAATTATCATAATGATATGTTTTAGGTTAAACAACGGGCAAAAGTAGAGATAATCCGCTTACGTTATCACTCTGAATTGTATGTTTTGCAACATCGTTTATTCGCTTTTCTTAAAAGCCCCTCTACCGTGCCGTCCACAGGTTTTTTCTTTTTATCTTTGCCGCTCTTAAAAACCGATAATCAAAAAACAAATATCATCACTTTATGAGTTACCTGATACGCCCCGAAGGGTATAAGCCCCTACTCGACCTCAAACAAACCGAGCTGGGCATCAAGCAAATAAAAGAGTTCTTCCAGTCCAACCTCTCCTCCGAGTTACGGCTGCGACGTGTCACCGCACCCCTGTTCGTGCTCAAGGGCACCGGCATCAATGACGACCTCAACGGCGTGGAGCGAGCCGTGACGTTCCCCATCAAGGACTTGGGCGACGCCCGGGCCGAGGTGGTGCACTCGCTGGCCAAATGGAAGCGGGTGACGCTGGCCGACTACGGCATCGAGCCGGGCTACGGCATCTACACCGACATGAACGCCATCCGTGCCGACGAGGAGCTGGGCAACATGCACTCGCTCTACGTCGACCAGTGGGACTGGGAACGGGTCATCACCCCGGCCGACCGCACCGTGGAGTTCCTCAAGGAGATCGTGCGACGAATCTACGCCGCCATGATCCGCACGGAGTATATGGTGTACGAGATGTATCCGCAGATGAAGCCGCGAATGGCCCCCACCCTACACTTCATCCACGCCGAGGAGCTGCGCCAGCTCTATCCCGACCTCGAACCGAAGGAGCGTGAACACGCCATCTGCGAGAAGTACGGATCCGTGTTCGTGATCGGTATCGGCTGCAAGCTGGGCGACGGCAAGAAACACGACGGACGCGCGCCCGACTACGACGACTACACCACCCCCGGGCTGAACGACTTGCCCGGCCTGAACGGCGACCTGCTGATCTGGAACGATGTCTTGCGGCGCTCCTTCGAGCTGTCGTCCATGGGCATCCGCGTGGATAAGGCGGCATTGCTCCGCCAGCTCAACGAAGAGGGACAGGAACGTAGGCTGGAGCTGTACTTCCACAAACGGCTGATGGGCGACACGCTACCGCTGTCCATCGGTGGCGGCATCGGGCAGTCGCGCCTCTGCATGTTCTACCTCCGCAAGGCGCATATTGGCGAGATCCAGGCCAGCATCTGGCCCGAAGAGATGCGCGCCGAGTGCGCACGGATGGAGATACACCTTATCTGATACGGATGGGCTGCGCGGGGGGGGCTATTCGCCGCCCTCCAGCCTCCACTCCGCCTTCCAGCGCAGGATGAAGCGGCTACCATCCTCCGTCCACTCCACGGGGAGCCAGATGTAGCGCCCGTCGATGGCATTGTCGGGCTGCCAGCGGTCGCCCATGTAGATCACCTGGTCGGTGCCCGCCACGGGAAGGAAGAAGGTGCTTTGCGAGCGATAGGTGGTCTCCGCCTCGTCATCCACGCAGGGATTTCCCAGCTCCGTCCACGGTCCCCAGATGGAGGGAGCCACCGCGGAGCGGGCGGGATTTGGACGCCAGCCTGTGCAGTCGGATCCCATGAAGTAATATAGGCCGTCGCGCTTGAAGAAGGCGGGAGCCTCCATCTTACGCCCCACGAAGGCGCGGACGTACTTGCCCGAGAAGTCGAGGAAGTCGTCCGTCAGCTGGTTGATGTGCAGCGTGCTGTTCGATTCGGAGGCGCAGATGTGGTAGGCCCGTCCGTCGTCGTCGAGGAAGAGCGTCATGTCGCGCGACTGCTGTCCCTCTTCGAAATCGCGTCCCAAGGTATTGACCTCGTCGGGATCCTCGCCCGGATCGAGATTATTGCGTTCGGCGCGATGCGCCTCATCCACGGGACGTTTGTGCTCGGGTTTCACGTTGACGGGCCACATCCGCGGCGTGGCGCGCGTGCTGCGGACGAAGGTGTACGGCCCCGTCACCTTGTCGGCCTGCGCGATGCCTATCCGCGCCCCGGCGTATCCTTGTCCTTTAGGCTCGAGGTGGAACCACATCACGTATTTGCGTGTCTTGGCGTTGTAGAGCACCTTGGGGCGTTCGAGTATGCAGCCCGCCTCGATGTCGCTGCCCGATCCTTCGGGCATCACGTTCAGCGCTATGCCTTCGTCTTTCCAGTTGTACAGGTCGCGGCTCGAGTAGCAGTGCACGCCCACCCAGGCGCGGTTGCCCTGCTTGCCGGCGGTCTTGTGCTCGCCGAACCAATAGTACGTGCCTTGCTCGTAAAGCACGCCGCCACCGTGGGCGTTGATGTGCGTGCCTTTGTCGTCGAGCCACGGCTCGCCGGGATGGAAGGCGTCGTAGCTGATCTGCGCCGCGGCGGGGAGGACGCCAAGGGCGATGAGGAGAAGTGCGAAGATGTTACGTTTCATACGTCGATTGTTTTTTAAGGGTTCTTGGTAATTGTTCTCAGGTTTCTCGGAAATATACGCGAAGTTAAGACAAAGAACGCTATTCGCCCTCACTCTCCAGCAATTTCTTCCATCGCGTAAGCGCCTCTATATAATAATAGTCGGCGTATATGATAGAAGCGTCGATCTCCGAGTGGGCCGGCATGTTGCCCACGGAATGCAGCAGGAAGGCCGACTTTCCCGCGCCGCATCGGTAGGTGGGCGAGGCGAGGCTGGCCAGCATCTTCTGGGCGGCGCTCCTGTAACGAAGGCTCTCGTCGCCCCGCGTATAGCCGCACAGCTCCGTCAGCGCCGAAGCCACCACGCAGGCGGCCGAGGCGTCGCGCGGGGATTGGGGGATGGCGGGGTCGTCGAAGTCCCAGTAGGGCACGTAGTCGTCGGGGAGCCGGACGAGGTAGGCGTCGGTGATCTTCCGCGCGAACTCGAGGTACCGAGTGTCGCGCGTCTCGCGATACATCATCGTGAAGCCGTATATACCCCACGCCTGTCCGCGCGCCCACATGCTGCCGTCGGCGTAGCCCTGGTGGGTGACGCCGCGGACGAATTGTCCCGTCAGCGTGTCGTACACCGCCACGTGATACGAGGTGTAGTCGGGGCGGAACTGGTGGCGCATCGTCTTGTCGGCGTGTGCCACGGCGATGTCGGCCAGGTAGGGATTCCCTCCGTTCTTGGCTGCCCACATCAGCATCTCGAGGTTCATCATGTTATCCATGATGACGTTGTGTCCGCCGAACATCTCGACGTTGCGCGGCCACGAGAGCAACGCCCCCACCTTTGGACGGTAGAGCGTGGCCAGGGTGTCGGCAGCGTCGAGCACGACTTTTTTGTAGGCGGGATTTCCCGTGAGGCGATAGCCGTTGCCGTAGCTGCAAAAGATGAGGAAGCCCAGGTCGTGATCGAAGGCCGGACGGCTGGCGAGGTAGCCCAGCGAGGCGGTGTACCGCTCGGCTTCGCGCCGAACCAACGTGTCGCCCGTATGCTCGTAGTCGTACCACAGTATGCCTGGCCAGAAGCCGGCGCACCACTCGTCGGGCGTGGCGGGCGAGAGGTTCCACGCGGTGTCGTCGCGGGCGATGTTGCGCGGCATCAGCGTGTAGTCGAGTGTCTGCCCTCCCTCGAGGGCACGCAGCTCGCCGAGCGTGCGGTGCACTTGGTGGTCGCAGTAGTCGAGCGCCTCGTTGACCCTGTCGGCGTCCGAGAGCACGGACATGCCGCAGGCCGCGAGGAGGCCGGAGGCCGCCCCGAGTATAAGAGATGTTGTCTTCATTGTTCGTTCGTTAATACGGTTTCCTGATATGGTTTGTTCAATCGGGTACTATGCGCAGCGCGAAGCCGTCGCGCTCCTTTAGCCGTAGGGTAAGTACGGTGCCGCTGTCGACTTTCCGGGTGGTGATGCCTACCCGTGTGGGCGTATCCGCGCGTTCGTCGGTGGCGTAGATGGTGGCCGTGTATTTTCGCCCTTTGGTCAGGAAGTCGAGCGGCAGCGACACCACGCGCGCCTCGTTGTTGCCAATGCATCCCACGTACCAGTCCGTCCCGCTACGGCGGGCGATGGTGACGTACTCGCCGATGCGGTCGTGCACCACACGCGTCTCGTCCCACGTCACCGGCACCTGGTCGAAGAACTCCAGCTCGGGCACTTCCTTGACGCGCGCGGGCGTGTCGTACCAATAAAGCGTCTGCAACGGACTGTAGAACACCACGGGTAAGGCCAGCTGGTGGGCGTGCGTGTTCTTCAGACGCGGGTCGAAGTAACACACCGTGTAGTCGGCGGCTCCGGCTATCATGCGGGTGAAAGGCAAGAGGGTGTTGCTGGTGGCGTCGGGGAACTCTTCATTGCCCCGGATGCCCTCTTGCGTGAGCAAGTTGGGATAAGCGCGGCTGAATCCCGTGGGACGGTATTCGTCGTGGATGTTCACCATGAGGTGGTTCTCGGCCGCCTTGCGCACGAGGTCGTGCACCCACGTCGCCCAGCCCTGCGTCTTGAACTGCACGAAGCCGAACTTCACGCCGGCTATGCCCCACTGCCGATAGAGAGGAAATATGCGGTCGGCCTGATGCTGCAAGGCATGTTGGTTGACGTATAGCCACACGCCGATGCCCCGCTCTTTGCCGTACGCCACCACCTCGGGCATGTCGAGGTTGGGCACCACCACCTCGCCTGCGTCGGAGCGGAAGTCGAACGACGGACCGTACCACTTCCAGTCGAAGAGGATGTACTGCATGCCGTGGCGCGCGCAGAAGTCGATGCACGCCTTGGCGTTTGCGGTGGTCAGTGTCGTCTCGCGCATGATTTTCCCCGGACGAATCCAGTCGGCATCCACCACGCGGTTGGCCTCGTTGAGGTTGAGCAGGATGTCGTTGTTCTCCAAGAGCGCGCCGAGGCGATGGCTCGCCATCACCACCCGCCAGGGAGTGGCGAAGGGCGTCACCATGTCGGCCGGCGCGTAGAGGGACGTCCGCACGGTATTCTTCTTCTCCTCGGAGAGGCGAAACTGAACGATGGGGAAATCAACTTGCCGGGCTTCGGTCAGGCAGACGTACAAACTGTCGGCCAACCGTAGCGTGAGCGGCCGTTCGCCGCAGTCGCGCCAGTCAGACAACGGGCGTTCGACATAAGGCCCTTGCGCCCAGCCCGACCACCAGGCGGTGGTGCCTTCGGGGAAGCTGAACTCCGTGGCTTCGTCGGTCACTCTATGGTAGATGGCCTCGGGATGCATGGGAAAGGCGTAACGGAAGGCGATACCGGCATCGTAGGCCCGCACTTCCAGGTCCATGCGGTAGGCCGACTTGTCGCCGCGCGAGAAGTGGAGGGTCAGGGCATTGTAATGGTCGCTCACCGCGGAGCGCTCGCCATAGAGCGGCTTCCAACTCTCCCTGCACGCGGCACGCGAAACGCTGTCGAGCCTCATCGCGTCGTTCCAGCGCGCGGGTTGCGCCCAGTGCTTACCCAGCGCCTCCTCCCATAAGTGGTTGTCGAGGCCAATGTCCAACCGCGACTCCAGCACCACCGGCTGTCCGTCGAAGTCGACGCGGTAGAACATCTTAGTCACCTCCGCCGACACCTGCCGTTGGCAGAAGGCGAACTGTTGCCGACCGTCGGGCGAGGCAAGCGTGGTTTCGTTCAGTGCGGGTTGCGCCTGCAGGAACATCGCGGGCAGACAAGCCCATATCCATAACACATATCGTTTCATACGAATCTCATTTTTCGGGGTGGATAAAAAGGGTACGCGTCACGGCCTCGGCGGTCCGCACCTTGGGTGCCACCATGCTGCCGTATTGCCAAGCGACAACCGTGACCTTGACGGGATATTTGGCCTTCGGGGGAATAGGCGTGAAGCGAAGCGTGTCGCCTTCCACGTATGCCGGACCTCCGCGCACGTAGTATCGCACCGGCAGGCCGGCGTCGGAAGTGGCTCTCAACAGCAACGAGGCAGTACCCGCTTTCACGTCTTCCGGCTGCGGAAAGGTGACGCGCTGCGGCGTTCCCTCCGTCAGGGCGCGCGGCATCCGCCACGACAGCGGACAGACGGCGTGTCCGTAAATCATGTCCGATTCGGAGAAAGCGAACATGCCGATGACGCCCACTCTATCGTGTCCGACGCCCGGCCGGTAGAAACTGAGGCGAAAGGTCGTGTCGTTGACGATGCGCGCCTCGCCGGCGTAGCGTTTCAGGCGGATAGGCTCTATGCCGTGCTCGTCGGACAGCCTCGAGTAGGTCGAATCGGTGAACACCACCCTCGCTCGCACGTCGATATCGCGTCCGTCGGTGCTGAAAGCCATCGGTTCGCCCGGCTTCAGGATACGTCCGTCCTGCATCACGGCCAGGTACTGCCGCTTCTTGTTCCGCTCGCGGTTGTAGACGCTCTCGGTGCGCCGCGCCATCTCCTCGTCGATGTACCAATAGGCCGAATCGCGGTTGCCGCCATATCCGCCCCAGGTGTTGGTGAGGGCGGCAGGAAGCGCGTCGCGGTGCCAACGGTCGGCCAGCCAGCCGTCTTGCCGCCTCAACCGCTTGAGCGGCATGGGCGAGGTTCCGTCCCACTCTTTCGGCAGGCGAGCCTCGGCCGCTTTCGTGATGAAGCGCGCCAGATATTTCAGGTCCTCATCGCTGAAGTCGCTATGTCCGCGACCGTCGTTGATGAGTAAGGAGATCAGGCTTTCGGGGTACTGCCGCATGAAGCGGAACGAATCCTCGATACGAAACTCCTGAAACTCTTCGGAGCCGATACAAATCAATCCCGGTATGCCGTCGATGTCGCGACCACCCCAATCGGGGTTGTGGTGGTTGCAGCAGAGGAACGTGGAGCGTGGCGAATCGCCGTGGAAAGAGATCATCGCCAGCGTCCGTTCGGGATTCCAGGCGCCGAAGTTCCAAGGCTCGGAGGCTTGGGCCGAATGACTGAGGTAAACGACAGGGGCATACTTCAGCTCTTCGTAGCCCGACACGTCGGCCAGCTTCGCGATGGCTTCGTCGAACGAGGCTTGCGCTCCGCAAGACGGGTCGAAGACCCCACAGGGATCGATGTCGCGCGTCATCCACACCTCGCCGAAGTCCAGCGCGGCGAGCGCCTTCCGGAAGATGGGGTCTTCGAGTATCCCCTCCTCCAATTGGTTGTGCCCGCTGAAGACGAAGCCGCGCAACCGTTCGCAACCGGGCGGCACCCAGAGGAACGCGCGGCGCTCGTTGTCGGCATCCTTGCCGGCTATGCTGTCGAGGTCCGCCTCCCATTGGTAAACACGGTAGACCGGGTCAAAGGCATCCTGTTCGGCGGCCTTCGCCGCGGTTTCCGCTTGTCCCGCCGTACAGGCCGCGCAGCAGACGCACGCCACCAATAGGGCGCCAACGTATCTGATAGAAGAATAGATGCTCATCATTCGTTGTTCCTGACTATCCATTTCGATTTGTCCTTTCCCCGGGCTATCACCGTCTGTTTCGCCAGCGACGAGAAGTAAGACGTGTCGCCCCGGCGCAACGCGCTGCCGTAGCAGACAAACATATCCTCGCTCTTCGCGGCCTCCGTCCCTTCGGGATAGGAGACGGCCAGCATATAGGCGTCCGTCGTCCATCCGTCGGCCTCGATCCACGAGTTGCTGTGCATCAGTCGGCCGTCGGCCAGCTGGTTGATGTAGATGTCGGTCACCTTACCTTTATTATATACGCGCAGTCCTATCCAGTCCTTGCCTTCCCGGCGCTCCATGCGGGGCAGCTCGCGTTGCGCGGCGGAGTCTTTCAGGATGATGGCGTTCACGGCTTTCACGCGGTCGCGCTTGCCGGGCAGGTGGAACGACCAGTAGCTCTCCGTTCCTTTCAGATCCTCCGTCGGCGCCTCGATTTGCTCCCACCAAAGGTCCTCGGGATAGTCGTGCACGAAGTCCGATAGCGCCAGTTGCCGCGGAAAGAGCGGCCTGATCACCACCGACGACTTGCCGTTGGTCACCTCGAAGTCGGCTCCCCGCTTCCGCGTCTCCCCGCCCGGATGCCAGAGCCATTCAAAGCTGCCGTACCGGTGCGTCTTGAGGTCGTCGACGACGTAGACGACGTTATCTATCCAGAGGAAGTGGCGGAAGTTGCGGCTGAAGTTGTCGGCGTAAGGCCCCGTGCCGTCGGCCAGCACGTAGCGGATGTCGCCGTCGGCCATCAGGTCGTATAGCTGTCCGCGCAGCGACGAGCCGTGGTATTGCTGCTCGGTGGGTTGTCCCTCGCCGTCGAAGAGCACCACGTTATGCGCCCGGCTCTGGAAGAAGTAGCCGCGGTAGGCAGGATTGGGATACCAGCAGTTGCCCGCGTCCTTGAGGATGTCCACGCCCTTGTGGAAGAGGATGAACGAATTGGCGTCGGCGTGCGAGTGGTTCCAGGTATATCCCGATTTCACGGTGAGCATCGTGGCGTCCTTCTCCCACGAGGTACGCATGGTGGCCCATCCGAAGTCGGCGAAGAGATGCTCCTTCGCCAGTTTCGGCGTTTCCGGCGCGCGATCCAGCTGCGGGGTGTAAAGGAAACCCATCGGCCTATTGATGAAGTATCCGTCGCGGTTCTGCCCCTGCCGCACCTGCGCGAAGTACCACAGCATGTTGTCGTTCTTCACGCCGAGGGCATGGAGGAGCATCAGCGAGCTTTCGGCGGTGATGTTCTTGTGGCTGTCGCCGAGGTTGATGTTGTAGAGTACGCCCGTGCGGAGGTAGCAGACGTGCAGGAAGAAGTCGGGCAACAGCGCCAACTGCGGGATGTCGGGCATCGCCTGGCGGGGATAGACGTTCTTCCACGCCAGGCGGAAGAGCAACGCCTCCTGTATGCCGAAGTTGGCGTAGTTCAGGCTCTCGTACATGCCGCCGTCGCGGTCGAACGTGCGGGGCTTGCGCTGCAGCACGTCGCCACCGAAGCTGAACCATTGGGGCAGTATGCGGTTCACCGTCGCGGCCGCCTCGCGCGCCTCGGGCAGGTCGTCGCGCAGGCTGAGCGCCAGCAATCCGCCCATGCCCACGCACGAGGTCCACCAGTTGTGCCCCATGGAGTTGAGCGAATGGATGCGGGTAGGTTCGCGCACCCAGTCGTCCATCAGCGGGTCGAGGGCGAGACGTTTCAATCCCCTCGCGATCTCCTTGCGCTCGCTGCCGCTAAGCTCGCCATACACCGCGTCGTAGGCGATGGCCGAGTAGTAGGCCTTGTGCGCCACGTTGAGATCGGCGTGCCAGGCGGGGACGCGTGCCAGCATCTCCGCGCTGGCCCACGCCTCGGCCTTCACGGCGGCGAGCAGGGTGTTCTTCAGCCAGTCGGCGTAGCGACTGTCGCCGGTCATGAGGTAGGCCAGCGCCACGTACTCGGCGTCGGCCAGGTTGCGCTTCCGCGACAGGGAGTCGGCGCGTTGCCTCAGCTCGCCCCAGGCCTGTGCCATGACGGGTTCGTTCTGCACGCGACGCTTGGCGGCGTCGATACGGTCGGGGGTGAAGAGCAGGGCTGGACGCTTCACGGTCTGCGCCAGACCCGCGGAGGCGAGGGCTAGCAGAAGCGTAAGCGCGAGGAGTGTACGTTTCATGATGGTTCTTCCTTTATCAGTTCGTTGTCAATATGGCTTCTCTATTCGCGGGCAAACATCAGCGTGCCGTATCCCAGCTGGTCGTATCCGCCACTGTTGGGGCCGTAGTCGCCTTGTCCGCCGTCGCTGTTGCCCAGACTTTCTTGTCCGCGCATCATTTCCACCCATTGGCGGGTGTAGATGTCGGACAATCCGTAATCTGTCGCCAGACGGTGGATAAGTTCCCAGGCGGGTCGCACGGTTCCCCGTCCCACGGCCGACAAGTTGGGCGTGTTTTGCGAGCAGTTCTCGTACGCGGTGAAAGGTAATCCCGAGATGTCGTAAGCGAAATTGGTGAGCATACGCGAGCCGCCGCTGCCGGTGTAGGTGGTACCGTAGTTGTGCTTGCCTACATACTCGCACATGGCCAGCGCCTTGCTGTTGTCGTAGGTGAAGAGGTCTTCGCCCACGTTTTTCGCCATCTGGCAGAAGGCGCCCAGCAAGCTGACGCAAAGCGTGGCGTGTCCCTGGTCGCGTCCCGACTCCTGGCACTGTCCGATCTGCTCGTTGCTATCGGGATCTTGGTAGACGTACGGCACGGCGTTGTTGATATTGCCGTTGCCAATGCCGGTTTTGAAGTATTTCACGGCTTCGTCTATCTTATACTGGTCGTCGGTGAGGATGCCTATGGAGAGCACGGCCGTCATGTTGGCCAAATCCCAGTTGAGCCAGTAGTGCTGCTGGCAAGCGCCGTTGTTGTGCGTCTGCAAGAAGCGGCTGGCGTGTTGGTAGAAGACGTCGACCACCCACTTTTTGTATGCCTCGAAGTCGGCCTCAGCCCACAACGACGAGGTGCGCAGTATCTCGGCCGCGTTGTTGATCTGATGCACCTGTATGGCGATGAGGAACTGGTTGGGGTCGATAAGATTTCCCTGCGTATTGGTGATGTAACCCGTGCAGGTGCGTGCCCAGGCGTTGAGGATACCGATGGCGGCGGTGGCGTACGTGTCGTCGCCCGATATTTTCCAACGCAGGGCTAACTGGTAGGCCGACGCGGCGTCGCGCATCAGGTTGGTGTAGTTGCTCCAGTCGTTGGGATAGGTGGCCTGCCAGTTGTTCTGGTCGAGTCGCGCCAGTTTTTTCACCGGATTGGCTTGCCAGGAGGCCGCGGCGTGGTTGCTTCGCTCCAGATGGGCGAACGCGCCTGTCCAGGGTTGCGCGCCGGCCTGCACTTTCGCGCGGATAAACTCGAAGTCGGCCTCGGTGTGCAACATGCACGGATGCGGCAGGGTGGTTTGTTCGCTGTCGTCGCCCTCGCTACCGTCGCCGGTATATTGTGGAAGGGCGGGTATGTCGCTGCACGCGAAGCAGAGGGTAGCGGTCAGGAGCAATGCTCCCGACCCTACGATATTGTTGATGGTTCGAATGATATTCATATCTGGTTAATGGATAAAAGGTATTACTTATTCGGCCGAAACGAAGGCGGCCAACTCGTCGAGCGTCTTGAATGCGCGCACCCAGTAGATGTCGTACGAATCGCAGCTTCCATCGATGGGATAGTCGGCGATGACGAACTTGAACTGCGTGAGGTTGAACGTCTGGTTCCAGTTGGTGGGGTTCATGGAGTCGTACTTGCCCTGCAGGTCGTAGTAGATAACGTTGGGTTCGGTAGCCGAGAACGAGGCGCCGGTGAAGACGGTGAACGAGTTGTTGGCGTTGACCGTGCCCACGTAGTTGGGACCGATGGTACGGGGATTGTCGAACATCTCCAGCTTGATGCATCCCTTGCTGTTGTTGCCGGGCACCAGCGCCGAGTTGATGGCGACCTTCACCGCCACGTAGCGGTACTCCGACGGCGTGATAGCCATGGTTCCCCCATCGGCGCTCTTGATGATGGCGATGTCGGCGCGACGTTTCGAGGAGGTGCCGATGTTGTTGGTGGCGATGGTGGTCTTCGTTCCGTCCGATCCTGCGACCGACGCGCCGTTGGTGTCGATGCGCCAAGGCGCGAAGGCGTTGGCGAACGAGAACCAGAGACGTCCGGCGGCTACCGATACGTTCACCGTGCGGGTGATGTCGCCCGTGGTGGCCGTGATGATGGCCGAAGCTCCGCTCAATGTCTTCACCGTGAGCTTGCCTTTATTGTCCACACTGATAGCGTCGGGATTGTCACTGCTCCACTGAATGAGTGAGAGGGTCGCGTCGGTCGGCGTGACATTGAATTGAATCTGGTACGTCTCCGAGTATCCCAATTGCGAGAGGTAGCTGTCGCTCGGTATCTCGAGGCTCTGAACCGGTACGGGTACCTCGACCTCGATCTGGCAGGTGGCGGAGGCCGGCGTGTTGGGGTTGCGGTCGTCGGCCGTCACGGTGATGGTCGTCACGCCGTCGCTCTTGCCCGTCACCACGCCGTTCTCGTCGACCGTGGCCACGGATGGGTCGCTACTGCTCCAGGTGTAGCGCACGAAGGTGGCGGTGGCGGGCGTCGGCGTGGCGGTGAGCTGCACCGGCTCGCCCACGGCGATGGTTCCGGTGGGTACGTCGCCGATGGTGATGGCATCCATATAGATATAGTGGTCGATCACGGTCACCGTGCGCGACGGCGTGGCGGCGGCCGGTCCGAAACCGATCTCGGGCACCACGCGTACGATGGTGGTTCCCAGTGCCTCGGCGATAATGGTCCCGTCCTGCGTCACGGAAGCGATGGAAGCGTCGTCCGACGACCAGACGATGCCGGGAAATGTGATGCCTTCCGACGGAGTGAGCGCCACGTCGAGCGTCACCTGCTCGCCCAGCAGCAGACAGAGCGTGTTGGCGTCCGTATTATAGGGCGTGTCGGCGATGGTGATGGCCGAGATGGCCGTCGATTCGCCCAGCGCGCCGCCCGTGTCCTGGTCCTGTCCCACACAGGCCGTCAGCCCGGCGGCTATCAGCAGTCCGCCCAAGAGCTTGATGGAGTTAAGACATGTATTTGTTCTCATAATCTGTGATTCTTCGTTCTTCATTCTTAAATTCTTCATTTATTCCGCGCTCCACCCCGTGTTTTGTCCCAGATTGGGGTTGAGTTGCAGCTGATCCGACGGCAGCGGAAGCAGATAGTTCTTCTCCGTCCACGAACGTCCGCTTTCGCGTACGATGCACCCGCTGGCATCCTTCGGCGTGCCGCTCTCGGTGGCCCATTTGCTGGCGTACTCGGTGCCCGTCCACTGTATGCCGACGATGTCCTGCGGCATTTCGGCCTCCGCCGTCTTCCAGCGCTTGAGATCGTCGAGGCGGAATCCCTCGAAGTAAAGCTCCACGGTGCGCTCGCGCCGGATTTCGTCGCGCATGTCCAGGCCGTTGCCATTTACCAGACCGTTGCTCAGCTTGGGCATCTCGGGATTGACACGCGAGCGGACAAGGTTGAGCGAGAGGTCGAGGTCGGGATCCGATATGGCCCCGTCGCGCTCGTACACCGCCTCGGCATAGTTGAGCAACACCTCGGCGTAGCGGATGATGGGGAAGTCGTAACCTTCGTAATAGTCGTTCACCTGGCGCTCGGTACCCCATTTCCTGTTCTGGTAGCCGGTGCCTTTGGTCACGGTGTTGGTGAGGGCGTTGGCGGCGTCTTCGCCCTCCATTCCCTTCCAGTCTACACGGCAGTTGCCGGCGTCGTTGATCCAATATTTCTCGCCGTCTTGCAGAAAGCAGTTGTACATGCGGTTATCGCGGTCGGCAAACTCCGAGAGGGTCGTGGCGTAGCCCTTGAACAGGGGCGAGAGGTCGATGGGCAGTCCGTCGGCGCAGAGATACATGTTCACGAACTTCCGACTGATCTGGAACGCGTTGGCCACCGTGCCGTGGGTGATGTTGAGATTGGGGCGCGAGAGGTCGTTGTCGTGCCGCCGATAGAAGACGTACTCTTTGTTGCTGGCCTTGGTGAGGCTCGCCACCGGCGTGCTCTGCGCGTCGGCCAGCGTGAAGAGGTATTTGTAGGCCATGGTGCCGAGCGCCGCGGGCTTGAACAGCTCGTACGCGCCGCCGTCCATCACGTTTTTGGCGGCTTTGGCGGCGATGTCGAGCAGCTCCCTGCCCCGCGTCTCGTTCCCGCGGAACTTTTGCCACGTACCTTCGTACAAGGCCACGCGCGACAGGAGGGCGTAGGCCGCCCACTTGGTGATGCGTCCCTTCTCGGGTTCGGCGTCGGGCAACAATGCGGCGGCCTGGTTCAAATCCTCTATGCAGAAGTCGATCACTAATCCGCGGTCGTCGCGCGGCGCGGTCAGCTCGGGCGAGGTGATGTCCATCACGCCCCTGTCGATGACGACGTTGCCGTACAGCTGCACCAAGTCGAAGTGAAAGTACGCGCGGAAGAAGTGAGCCTCGCCCGCGTACTGGTCGATGGATTCGGCTCCCGTGTATCCGGCGGCGTTTTGCAGCAGCAGGTTGCAGCGGCGGATGCGGTTGTAGGCGTCGGTATAGCTCTTGTCGGAGGTGGGGATGGTATTGTTACCGTGGCTGAACGAGTTGGTCGAGTTCAGCGGGATCATCAGGTCGCTGCGGATGTCGGAGTGCGGCTCGTCGTTGAGTATGCCGCTGAAGTCGCGCGTCCAGCCGTAGAAGTTGTTGGCTAAGTACTTGAAGTCGTTGGCTTCCGACCACAGGTTACCGTCGGCCAATTGGTCTTGCGGGTCGAGGTCGAGGCACGAACTCATGCCGAGCGTCAGTGCCAGGGTCGCTATGAGGGAAAGTATATACTGTTTCATATTCATCGCTGTCATTAAACTGTTTCTTTAGAACGTCAGGTTCACGCCGAAGGTCACCGAGCGCAGGAAGGGATACCTGCCCGTGTTCGACACCTCGCGGCTGGCCTCGGGATCCCATCCGTCGTTGATTTTCGACGTTTCCCAGAGGTCGGAACCTGTGATATAAGCCCTGCACGCGCTGATTACCTTCGTGGCGGCCAGCCATCGCTGCGGAACGTTGTATCCCAGCGTCACGTCTTTCAGTCGCAGGTAAGCTCCATCCTCAACCGACCACGACGAGGCCTGGTAATTGTAGTTGTTGATGTTGCTGTTGTTGGTGTACGTGGGGTAAAAGGCGTTGCGATTGTCCACGCTCCATGTATTCCCAACCGATTGGTTGGTGGTGTTGAGGTACGACGAGCGCATGGGGATGCGCCACGTCACGCCGTCGCGGAAGACGGTGCGCTTGGCCGCACCCTGGAAGACGAAGGAGAAGTCGAAGCCTTTCCACGACACGCCACCGTTGAAGGAGTAGGAGATCTTGGGGTCGTCGGAACCTAACCAC
Source organism: Mediterranea sp. (in: CFB group bacteria) (assembly GCA_031261785.1). Classification (GTDB taxonomy): domain Bacteria; phylum Bacteroidota; class Bacteroidia; order Bacteroidales; family Bacteroidaceae; genus Bacteroides. The sequence continues at coordinate 7,958 of JAISIZ010000102.1, read as the reverse complement.
ATCAGGTCGTCCTCGGTGAGCAGGCCGTCGCCGTTGCGATCCTTGAATTTGTTGTCGCCCAAGCGTATGGCGTCGGTCAGCCCCACGGTGTTGCCTACGAGATAGGTGGCTAAGTATTCCTGCCGCTCCCGCTCGGTCTGGATCTTGCCGTCGTATTGGTAGCCGAACACGCTGTTGAGGGCGTATCCCTGCTGCTGCTTCTTGAACCCGGCCGCCATCACGGAGGTGCCGCCAATGTCGGTGAGCTTGTTGTTGTTGCGGGTGAAGGTTCCGCCCACGCGATAGGCCACGTCGCCTATCTGGTCGTTCCACGTCAGCTGTCCCTCGTATCCCCACGCCTTGAACTTGCCCATGTTGGAGTAGCCTGCGCCGTCGCCCAGCACGGCTGGGTAGGTAATGGTGATGAGCATGTTGTTATTATGCTTCTGGAAGTACTCCACCGTACCCGTGAGGCGGTTACCGAACAGGCCGAAGTCAAGTCCGACGTTGTAGTTGTGTATCCGCTCCCACTCGCGGTTGGCCGACGCTATCTTGCCGTTGGTATTGATGATGGTGGCCTTGCCATCGCCCAGCAACGCGCCGCTCGACGAGGTGAAGTTGTAGAGTTGCTGACCCTCGTAACGGTCGATACCGCTCTGGTTGCCCACCACGCCATAGGAGAGGCGCAGCTTCAGCTCGTCGACCCAGTTCAGCCCGTCCATGAAGGCTTCCTCGCTCAGTCGCCAGCCCGCGGACAGGCCGTAGAAGGGCGACCAGCGGTTGGTTTTGAACTTCGACGAGCCGTCGTAGCGGAACGTGCCTTCGAGGAGGTAACGCGACCGGTAGTCGTAGTTGAGACGGGCGTAGTACGACAGGATGGCTTCGTGCCATTTGGTGCCTTTGTTGTCGGTCAGCGTGATCTCGCCCGCCCCGTTGATGGCGTCGAGCGACGATTGTATGTCTTTCACCTGCGCGCCGAAGTAATCGTACTCCGTCAACTCGTACTGCATACCGGCCATCGCGCCGATGTTGTGCGCCTCGGCCAACGTGGTCTTGTAGTTGAGGTATCCCGAGAAAGAGTAGAAGTCGCGGCGCGAGGAGGTCTTCTGATACGAGGTGTTGGATTGCTGCGCCACGGATACGTTCTGGTTCTCGCGTGTCCCTGCGTAGTTGAACGAGGTGATGGCGAGGTTCTTGATGTCGCGCGTGGCAGTAGACGTGTTGTATCCCACGTTGCCCACCAGGTCGAGTCCCTTCATCAGGTTGAAGGTGAGTGTCTCGGCGATGTTCACCTCCGACACCTTCAAGCGGTTGTCGCCTCCCAGCTCGGCGAACCAGATGGGAGCCAGCCACGTGCCCCACGAGTAGGGCTTGCCGTCGATGGTAGACGCCGCCAGACCCGGCTGCGGGTAGTCGCCCGTCAGCGCGTTGCCGATCTTCGATGGCGCCACTTGGTCTTGCCGGTTGTAGGCGATCATGGACTCTATCTTGAACCGATCGGTGACCTGCATGGTGTTGGTGAGGCGCAGATTGAAGCGCTGGTTGCTGTTGTTTCCCCATTGTAGCGGACTGCCGTCGAAGAGGTAGCCCACCGACAGGCGGTATTTGTTCGTCTCCGTGCCGCCCGACACCGCCAGGTTGTGCTGCGTGGACGCCGAGTTGCCGAAGAGGAGGTCGGTCCACACCACGTCCTTGAACGTGAAGTCCATGACGTCGGTGAAGGCGCTGGTGAAGGGGTTGCTGCTATGCTCGAGGTCGATATAGCTGTTGGCGTACTTCTGCATCAGCTTGGCGTACTGTATCCACGTGTCGCTGTCGGTGTACCCGTCGTTGGTGCGCGCCGTGAGCAAGGCCTCGCTCCACTGTCCCATGTTCATCAGCTGCGGCATTAGACCTATCATCTTATAGGTGTACGAGCCGCTGTACTCCACTTTCGCCTTGCCCACCTTCGCCTGCTTGGTGGTGATGAGCACCACGCCGCCGGCAGCCCGCGAGCCGTAGATGGCGGCCGAGGCGTCCTTGAGGAAGTTGATGGAGGCGATGTCGTCGGGGTTGATGTTGCGCAGGGCGTTCACGCTCTCGTAGGCCACGCCGTCGATGACGATGAGCGGGTCGGTGGAGTTGGCCGATACGGCGCCGCGCAGCTTCATGCCCCAGCTCTCGTCGCCGGGAGCGGAAGAGTTGCGGGTGATCATCACGCCCGGCACCTGTCCCTGCATCGCTTCGAGGGGCGACGAGAGTGAACCTTTGTCGGCTAACATCTTATCCGATACCACGGTGACCGAACCGGTAAGCGTCGCTTTGCGCTGCGTGCCGTAGCCCACCACCACCACTTCGTCCAACGTCTTGCTGTCTTCCTGCAAAACGATATTCAACGTAGAGCGTCCGTTCACCGCGACGTCCTGCGTCAGCATACCTATATAAGATATGGTAAGCGTGGCCCCCGCGGCGTCGGGCAACGTGAAGTTGCCGTCGATGTCGGTGATGGTGCCGGTAGAGCTGCCTTTCACCTTCACGCTGGCGCCAATCACGGGTTCGCCCGTGGCGTCGACCACCGTGCCTTTCACCACGCCGTTTTGTGTCACGGCTTGCGTATCCAATGTATCGGCCAACAAAGCGTGCGGCGCTCCGGCGAGGAGGAGGACCGCCATCGCCGCGAATCGCAGCAATCGTGCGGGCGAACAATTCATAGATAGATTCTTCATACTTCTTTAAAATAATTACAGCATTACAACTTTGATTGGGTTAATCCGCTTCTCCTTCGACGTGCTTCGGGGGGACCGATCGCTTCCTCCGTATCCGCGCCGGGATGGCATTTCTTGATGGACAAAGGTAAGGTGTTCGGCTCGGGGCGCAAAATAAAAAAGGCCCGAATAAGTGTCGCTTAATCCAAAGAGACTAAATATATCGCGATCGCCCTGCCCATAGGCGTTTCGTGAATAGCTGGATAGTGTGTCACTAAATTTATTGGGACGACAAAGATAGCATCATTTTCAGAAATGACAATGATTCACTTGGAGAAATGGCGGAGTGTTCACTCGAAGGATGGTCAACAACGATTCAGCGGAGACGTGGCGCGCCACGTCACAGTGGATTTTCGCGAACACCCCCCTACGCGCTTACGAAATGCCCCGCTCATCGCCGATAGCTTGCGCAAGGGGGGATCTGTGGCATCCTCACGCGCGAAAGTCCGTGTTTGGCCGATGGGCACAGCGTATCTCCTTGCGAGCGTTCCTCGGGACATCGGGAATATCCTGTGTTTATCCTATACCATCTTTTTGTAAAGTAGTACATTTATTGGAAGGGGGCGTACTGGATACGCATATATGAATAAGTTGTTGGAGGAGATGAAGACTAAGAAAAATATTCCAATTCTTTAGCGCCAACCTTCTATCCACAAAGGAATGCCGACATTGAACTCCAGCAAACGTCCAGCATGAAAAAAACAACATTTTCGGCACGTACTACGAACAGGTTCACAATATCGACGCCCCGTAATACCCTGACGAATATCTGTATAGAATCTATGGTTACCTTCGCGACCAGACAACGAACCTTCAAGAATATCTAAAAGCTTTCGTGGCTAATCAGGTATCTAAAATATTTGCAAAGAAGAGGAATATCGCAGACTTTCTCTATTTTTGCAAATGAAATGCTTCGAGTTTGCTGGGTAAAGCTTCACCTGAAATCGGGTGAGACAATAACCGGTCGGGTAAAGCTTCACCTGAAATCGGGTGAGACAATAACCGGTCGGGGAAAGACTTACCCGAAATCGGGTGAGACAATAACCGGTCGTGGAAAGACTTACCCGAAATCAGGTAATAGAATAACCGGCCGGGGAAAGCCTTACCCGAAATCGGGTAATAGAATAACCGGCCGGGGAAAGCCTTACCCGAAATCGGGTGATAGAATAACCAGTCGGGGAAAGTCTCATCTGAAATCGGATAAGCATTTCACCAGGTACAAACCACTAATTTTAAATAAATAGGATCAAGATTGACACGACTTCTCTTAAATGACTTCTAACGGGCAGTATTCCAACTTTCGCGGCGGTGTCCAGGAATTGATCGAGGAAGAGCGCAATGTGAAAGATGATGCCCGGAAACTGCACAGAGCCGACCAAAAGGCTTATCGTGAAGAACAAAAATTGCTCTTCACGTCGACCAAGAACATACTGATCGACGATATCGCGCGGGCAGACCGCGAACGCAACTCGCTCTACGTTGGGCTAGGTTAAGCAGCCCATCCAGGCATAGGCTTTCAGCCACGTTTGGGCCTTGCGGGGCGCCGAGTCCAATGGCATGCGAATGGCAAGGGCGTGGCTCGCGAAATGTGAGACTCTACTGGAGACGGTACAGGATAAACACAGGTTTTCACTGGTGCCCCCGTTCCTCGATATGAAGCCCACGGCTATCCACCAACCCTTTCCGCACGCACTCCTCAAATACCCCCGCATGCCCGTGATGTCCCACCTAAGCGGGACATCTGTCCCACGGGCACGGGACTTTTGTCCCGCAGGCGAGGGACACTTGTCCCGTGGGCGAGGGACACTTGTCCCGTGCCTGTGGGACGCGAGCTTCTCTATGGGCATGGTGAAACCACTCCATGGGAAACGGACCAGACTTGCCCGTTAGACACACCTTTTGTCCTCAAAGGAAACCGGGGCGTGCCGCACGCAAAAACTCCGTGTAACTCTGTGTCCTCCGTGGTGTCTCCGTACGGTCTATGCTTAATTCATTCAGGAAACGACTTGGGGTATGAGGATTCCTTCGTATATTTGTAGCCTATAACCAATAAACTCATGAATATGAGAGCACTTACGAACGCGCTCGAGGTTCTGGCGCTTGCGATGATAGTCACCGCTTGTGGCACTCGTGCGCCACATGGCTCTTCGGGCAAGTATTACAGGCTGCACGATAGCGATAATACTTCTTGGGGATTCAATCGCCGTGGCGGCGAGGTCGTCATACCGTTTGGCAAATACTCTTTCCTCAACGAGATCGACGAGCAAGGCATGATATTGGCCAAACAATTAGACGGCGGCAAGTGTGGCTTTATTGATATCCACGAGCGCGTGATCATTCCTTTCGTCTACGATGACATAGGCGTGTTTACCTCACGACCGGACTTAGCTCCGGTGATAAAAGACGGGAAGCAAGGATTCGTCAATCGCCGCGGCGAGGAAGTGATTCCGCTGGAATACACCGCGGGCAGCTATACCCTACATTTCAGGTTACCTCAAGGCATCATTCTCCGGAAAGGGGATAAATCGGGGGTCGTTGATTCCTTGAATCGCGTTGTTGTTCCATTTGAGTACGACAAAGTGAAGATATCGGAGCATAAGGATTGCTTCATCGCTTACAAAGGGAAGCAATGGAGGACGTTCGATCTCTATGGCACTCCCCTGTCTCCATACTCATCCGCGTATATCATCATGGAAGGGGATGGCTACCTGCCAACCGACAGCAAGGATTTGCCCATATTGATAAGCACCGAAAAAGAGTATCCAATAGAGAAAGGGGAATCTGCGTACGTTGACAAACGGCAAAAGATTATCGTCCCGTTCGGGACATACGACGAAGCCACTCCGTTCGGATTGGGACGCAAGGCTGTCGTGGCGAAGAATGGCAAATACGGCATCATCGACGAACACGGACGTGTCGTGCTTCCGCTGGAGTACGACCATATCGAGCGCCCGTCGTACTATCGCTCAACTTGGGCCAATATATTCGTGGCAACCCGAAACGGAATGGTCTTGTTTTTCGACGAAGATGCGTCACTCCTTCCTATAAGCGGCATCGTCGCCTACAAACAAAGTGCGGGCACGGAATTGTTTGTCACGGACGTTCACGGGAAAAAGGGGCTGGTAGATTACGATGGCAAACGGATCATACCTTGCCAATACGAGTCCCTGTCCGAGGTTTATCACGGAGATTATATCGCCCGCAAGAATGGCCGATACGGCTACGTATCGAGAACCAACAAGAAGATTCTGCCTTTCCGTTTCGAGCGCATGTACGACTTGCGGGGCGACATTGGGCTGGTCGACAAAAAAGGCAAGTATGGCGTTAGCGATGTTGAGGGAAAGATCATTGTGCCGTGCGAATACGATGGCATCGGGCATCGAGTCTACATGGACAACTCATTCTCGGAAATGTCCGAGGACGAGCACGACAAATGCCGGTTTATCGCGATGAAGAACGGGAAAATCGGGACCATCGACGAACGCAACCAGGTGCATATACCTTTTATATATGATGGATTGTCGGGCTGGGTGGAATATGGTCCCGATGGGCACTACGTGAAGAAGGACGGGAAATACGGAATCATCTCCGACGAAGGCGAGTTGACCATCCCTATCGCATACGACTACATAAGCGTCCCGAAGTATCTCGAGTTGACAGCCGACGACGAAGATACGGACACCGTCGAGAGATTACCCCAAAAGGGAGTGATCGTTCGCGATGCCAACAACAAGTACGGATGCCTGTCGATGGACAACAAGGAAATACTGCCCTGCGTGTTCGACATGATCATCAATGACATCTACGACTTCGATGCGGACAACGCGCGATGGGTCGTCCTGCGCGACAGCGTATGGTCCTACCTCTCGCCCAATCTCGAAACGATAGCGGATAGTGTACCTCACGAGGAGATCATGAAGCAATATGAATACCATCTGACCCATCCTCGCTCCAACGAAGATAGAGACTTCAACATGATAACCGTCGACAACATAAAAAAGTATCCGCTCTCCTCCTCCGACGATTAGAACATCTTCGGTCAAAGCGGGGAGAAGCACCACAGAGGACACAGAGTTGCACAGAGTTTTTTATTCCCCGCGTGAGCCTCCGCTTATCGTAATAAAAGAATCTGTGCGAATCTGTGTAATCTGTGGTGCCTCCCCCCCCCCGCTAATCACTATTTCCACATGCCAATCAACACGTAAAAACTCCGTGTAACTCTGTGTCCTCTGTGGTGCCCCCGCGATCGCATTCTTCATTATTCATTCTTCATTCTTCATTAAATTGCTTATCTTTGTGCCATTATGAACGATAAAAGCGAAACAGATGGAAGAATTGAACAAGTATCACCGCGAGATGATTGCGGAGAATCTGGCAGCCATAGCCTACTGGAAGAAGCATCCCTTGTCGCGCGAAGAGTGCTTGAATCAATTCAAGCGATTGCGGGAACAACGGCTGCTAAGGGAGTCCAAATCGCAAACCTCGAACGATTCGCCAGAGAAAAAGGCTGCTGGATAGAGGACATCAACGAACTGGGCACGTTTTCGGATAGAGGATCGGAAAACGAAGTCTATCTGTCGAACATCGACAACACGGTAGTCTACAAGCTGAATGATTTTCGTTATTCGGATGACAACCTGACTTCGTTCTTTGAGCGAATGGAGGCGCACAACTTCTATTTCCCTGATTGCGCTTACGAGCTGATTGGCTTTACAAAGAATCAATCAGGGAAGATATGCGCTGTACTGTCGCAATCTTTAGTCGTCGCTATAAGAGAGGCTACTCAAGAGGAGATAGACGCAACGCTGATCCATTTGGGATTCAGATCCGAATTAAACGGAGAATACTACTCTAACGGGAAACATGATATATTTGACGCTTTGCCAAATAATGTCCTAATAGGTAATAACGGACGCACGTTTTTTATCGACACCATCATCTACCGCACCCAAGATAACGGTCTGGAATCGTACCGGAACTTGTCGCCAAGATATGCCGAGCGGAAAAAAAGAGCTTCGGACGACGAAAAACCGTCGACAACATAAAAAAGTATCCGCTCTCCTACTCCAACGATTAGAACATCTTCGATCAAAGCGGGGAGACGTGGCACGCCACATCTCTTCTATGTTGCAATCCAAACAAAAGGATGATATTTTGCATCATTTAACTCGTTTGCGGCCTCCCAACACGTGGGAAAGAGCAAACCAACGGCCGGTCGGGACAAAAGCCTGACCT
>JAISIZ010000076.1 GCA_031261785.1 Mediterranea sp. (in: CFB group bacteria) | reverse complement strand
TTGATGGCCATACACCACTTGGATAGCTATTTGGTAGACAGCACTTTTTGCATCACTCACGAAGAGGCGCAGAAAAGTCCTCCTCCCTACGAAAAGATGAATGCCTCGAGAACCATCTTCGAGAACATCGCGAATAATTTGCGACTGACCGTCCACAATACCGACCCCAAGCGCAGCGACTACGTGGACGAACGCGCGGCGGAGATCAGGGAATACCTGGACAGACACCCCGAGATTATCGCCTACGTTACCATCGACGACATGTATTTGGAAAACGGCCTCGAAGGACATTTCGTCAGTACGGACTACCGATTGGAAGACGAGCATGTCCGCAAATGCGTCGACATCCTCAACAACGAAGACGGCCCCTATCCCCTGAACAAAGAGGAATACGCCGGCGAGCTGGAAGCTTGGCGAAAAAAATACGTCTATTGAGCTTTCCGCCTATTGGCTGGGGCGCGCCGGACTGTCCGGCCTCGACACGCGCGCAACCGCTTCCCCCATCCCGCAATCGTTCATCGACGAGTCGAAGATCCGCCGAAGGGGGCGGGGGCGGATGAGGCGGTCGGAAAGTGGCAAAAGTGCCTTATGACATTTTCGGATTTATCACCCACTCTCTACAGCATGTTTCGCGAATGCCCCCCTACGCGCTTCCGAAACGTCCTGTCCATCGACGATAGCTTGCGCAAGGGGGGAGATGATGTCCTCGTGTACGTCCCGGCAGTTCGCCAGGTTTTATCGTCGACGCGATGAGCGTATACGCGAGGGATACGCACGCCCCCCCCTTGCGCAAGCCATAGCCGATGGACAGGGCATCTCGGGAGCGCGTAGGGGGTGTTCGCGAAAACTTCTTGTAGGAAAGAGGGTAATAGCGATTAGCGGTTAGTGACTAAAATTTCCCAACCTCTCGCTCACAGATTGGACCTGATTACAGATCCGCGAGGGGGTAACTCTGAGTCCTCCCCTCCGCTGGAAGGGAGGACTCAGAGTTACCCCCTCGCGGATCTGTAACCAAGTCCAATCTGTGAGCGAGAGGTTGGGAAACTTTAGGAGATAAGCTGCCCTTACCGGGGCGAGACGTTATATGCTCTTTGGGAACCCCACGTGTCGCTCGTTCCTCGCTCTGCGTGGGGCTGGGTTAAGAGCCTTTCAGGCAAAGGCTTACAGCCATACTTTGGCCCTTTCAGGGCACTCAGCGCATGGCTTACGGACAAAGGCTCGTCACTTTTAGAACATTTTGTCTTCCGTATCGTGTACATGAGGAGAAATTATGCTTTGATCAACGTCAAGTTAATAAGTCACAAATGATTACTTATCCATTATGCGCTACGCGATGGCGGAGAAAAGTGATGAAATCAGGAAATTCCCCACTTCGGCCGTCGCCGCGCAAACTCGACGTGCCTTTCCGCCGAACCAATCCCGGCATACACAATCATGTAGTGCCCCTGAACCACTGAGTACGAAAAGGCTTTTTCTTCACGCATATCCGCATGGGGTTGTAAGTCCGGGCTTTCTATATGCCGGAAGCCCCACTTAGTTACCATGTGTTAACGTAACGCAAACAATGTAAACTGAAGGGGGTCGGCATCAACTTCTTTTTTGGAAAAATACTATTTTTGCCCTATCTCTAATGAAAATGATGAGATGAAAAGCATTTTTATAAATAAAGGAAATCGCAATTGTGCTATGAAACAATAAGGATCTATGAGAAAGACTTGTCCGTTGGATATTGCTAATACTATGTTCGCATCCATCCATTCCAATCTCGCTCTTGACAAATGTCGACCCGTCGGTACGCCGAACGGACCGCGTCATCGCCCTCTCGTACGGTTTACGTATGGGGAGGTCAGCACGACCTATCCCCCTACGATCGACATGAGTTATGCCCGAAATCCACAGTGACCGACTTTAAATAAGAAAAACAACGCGCTTTATGGAAAAAGAACATCAAGAAACCACCGCCACCCAGGTTGAATCCCTGGAAGAACTGATCGGCAAGATCGGCGAAAGCAAGAAACCGCTGCTCATCTCCCTGCTCAAGGCCATGGCCAACGAGGAGGCCGACGCGCCCGCCGCCGAGGGAGAGGTGCCAGCCACTCCAGCCGCCACTGTCGACCTGTCCGAGCTGAAAAACATCGTCGCTGACCTGAAGAAGATTTTCGAGGAGACGGAAGTCTTCGCCTACAAGGACCGCATCAACAAGGAGCTGCACGAGGAGCTTCAGAAACACCAGGGCGGGCTGCGCAAGGAGTTTGTCTCGCCCCTGCTGAAGCACATCATACGCGAGTACGACCGAGCCATCAACCAGTATCGCTTCTACCTCCACAAGACCGAGGAGGAACCGCAGGGCGAGCTTTTCGCGAAGCTGCTGCGCGAGTTCGACATGGTGGCCAACAGCCTGCTCAACCTGCTCGACGACTATGGCCTCGAGACTTACGACGCCGTGGTCGGCGCCGACATCGTGCCCAAGGAGTACAAGATCATCAAGGTGGTCGAGACCTCCGACCCCGAACTCTCGGGGAAGGTGGCGCAAGCCATCGCGTGCGGCTTCCGCGACATGGAGCATGAGCGCGTCGTGCGCCAGGCCGAGGTGGCGGTGTACAAGCTGGCAGTGAAAGAAGAAGAATAGAATGAATCAAATCAATAAAAGGAAATAAGTTATGGATGATACAAGATTAGTATTCGGAATCGACCTCGGCACCACCTATTCGTGCGTGGCGCAAGTGGACCAATTCGACCAGGCCGTAGTGCTCAAGAACTTCGAGGGGAAGAACACCACTCCCTCGGTGGTCTATTTCGGCGAGGACGACACCGTCGTGGTGGGCGAGGAGGCCAAGGAAGCCTCGAAGATGGAACCCGAGCGCACCGTGGCTTTCGTGAAGCGCAGCATCAGCACCGACGACGCTTACAACAAGCCCACCAAGTTCCCCCAGGGGCTGGACCCCACGGAGATCTCCTCCTACATTCTCAAGAAGATCGTGAAAGACGCCAACGACGCCGGGCAGTCGGACACGGAGGTGAAGAAAGTCGTCATCACCTGCCCCGCCTACTTCGGCTCCAAGGAGCGTGAGCGCACCAAGCAGGCCGGCCTCATGGCCGGGCTGGAGGTGATGGCCGTGCTCAACGAGCCTACCGCCGCCGCCATCGCCTACGGCATGAAGGTGAGCGACAAGAAGAACATCATCGTCTACGACCTCGGAGGAGGAACGTTCGACGTCACCATCATACGCGTCAACAACGGCGCCATCACCGTGATAGCCACCGGCGGCGACCATCACCTCGGCGGCGTGGACTGGGACACTGAGCTGGCCAAGTACATGCTCAACCAGTTCAACAAGGAGCACGGCACCAACCACGACATGGACAAGGACCCCGTGCTGCGCAACCAGCTCATGATCCTGGCCGAGGATAAGAAGAAGTCGCTCAGCGTCCCCACACGCGAGAGCGTGAAGGCCATCGTGACCTACGAGGGCAACTCCACCCAGATGGAGATTACCCGCGCCATCTTCGACCAGCTCACCGAGTTCCGCCTCGACGAGACCATCGAGAAGACCAAGGAGGTGATCGAGATCGCCAAGGCCAAGGGAACGACGACCATCGACGAGGTGCTGCTCGTGGGAGGATCCTCGCGCATGAGGCAGATCAAGCAACGCGTCGACGCCGAGCTGAATTGCGACGCCGCCCTCACCGACCCCGACGAGTGCGTGGCCAAGGGCGCCGCCATATTCGCGCTGAACGAGTCGTACAACAAGGCCATGGAAGAATATTCCGAGGGCGTGCGCGACGAGCCGCCCGCGAAGATGATACGCGGCACGGGAGGCGCCACGGGACGCATCAACGTCATCAACGTCACCAGCAAGACCTACGGCATGGGATGCCTCGACGCCAACACCGGCGCCGACATCGTGGAGAACCTCATCTTCGCCAACTCGCCGCTGAACGGCAACTGCAAGGCCAAGTCGACCTTCTACACCGTACAGGACAACCAGTCCGGCGTGCAGCTGCCCGTCTTCGAGTCCGACGTCACCGACGAGGTGAACGAGCACACCATCCCGCAGAGCGCCGCCGTAGCCATGGAGGAGGGCGAGCCGAGCGTGCTCAAGCTCACCAAGAAGTGGCCCAAGGACACCCCCGTCAACGTCATCTTCGAGATCGACACCGACGGCATCCTGCACGTCCACGCCGAGGTGGGACAGGACAGCATCGACTTCGAGATGAAGATCAAGGGCGTGAAGGACGAGAAGGAACTCGAGGCCGCCACCGCCAAGATGTCGAGAGCCAAGATACAGTAAAAAACAGCAATGTAAGAGGCTGTATCATAAGTGAAGAGTCCTATCAAAAGAGAATATTTAGGCACGGATTACACGGATTTCACTGCGGTGTGTTCTGGAAGAGACTGTGTAATCTGCGTAATCCGTGCCTAAAAGAAAGCCGCTCCGATTTATGATACAGCCTCATCGCCCAATCAATCACTTTTCAATCATAATACTATGTCTGTTCCATTATTAGATATGCTGGCCGAGAACGTCGCCAAGTTTCGAGCCACCACCGATAAGATAAGCAAGAAATACAACGACCTGATCCCCGAGGAGAAGGAGGCGTTCGCCGCATTGAAAGAATACTGGAGGACGTCGCCATTCAACGCCGCCAAGTGCGAGGCGTTGCTCACCCAGATGGCGGCCGGCAAGAAGAAACACCCGGGCGACACGGCGCTGCTGGAGGACTTGATGGAGTTCCGCCGCATCTGCAAGGACTACTACACCCGCGACGCCAGCCTCTTCGCAGCCTTCAAGCAAGCGATGGCGTCCGGCGGCGGACCGGCGCCGAAGCCGGAACCCAAGCCCGAGCCGAAGCCCGAGCCGAGAGGCAACGTCGCGAATCCCCTCATCGACATGCTCGACCAGAACGTGAAGAGCTGGCGGGAGATCACCGACCGCATCTTCGCGAAGTACGCCGACCTCATCCCCGAGGAGAAGGAGGCGATGGCCCAGCTCGACGAGTACTGGAACCGCTTCGACTTCGACGCCGGCAAGTGCCTGAAGCTGCTCGACATGCTGGCGCTGGGCAAGAAGAAACACCCCGCCGACGTGGACCTGCTCACCGACCTGCAGGAGTTCCGCCGCCTCTGCCGCGACTACTACACCAAGGAGAAGCAATTCTTCGTCGCCTTCCAGAAAGCCCTGGGCGGAAAGGGAAGCAAGAAGGAGCGCGTCCTGCCCAAGCCCGCCCCCAAGGAGGAGCAACGGCAACCGGAGATGCCGCGACAGCCCATCTACGGCAAGGACCGCATCGACTACCCCAACGGCGTCTACTACCTCGGCAAGTACGACCCCAACGCCGACATCTTCGAAGAGCCTAACGGCAAGGGGAAACTCTTCTTCGAAGACGGCAGCTGGCGCGAGGGCACCTTCAAGCAAGGCGAGCTGCACGGCAAGGGCGCCGAGTACGACGCCGACCAGGAACGCACCGACCGCGGCGAGTACAACATGGGTAGCCGCGTGGGCCGGGGCGTGATGCTCTGGGACGACGGCTCGCGCTACGACGGCGAGTGGAACGACGACGGCATGAACGGCAAGGGACGCCTCATCGACAGAGACGGCAGCTGGCGCGAAGGCACCTTCGTCGACGGACAGCTCCACGGCAAAGGCAAGCAGTACGACGCCGGCAACGAATGCACCGACACCGGCGAGTTCACCTACGGACAGCTGTCGGGACACGTGGTCACCGAGTGGAAGAACGGACAGCGCTTCGTGGGCGAGATGATCGACGCCCTCAACGGCGAGGGAACGCTCTACTACCCCGACGGCACCAAGGAGAAGCAGCTGATGGTGAACGGAAAGTTCGTCGACATCGGCGGCAGCGGTGGCGGAGGAGGCGGAGGCTCGACGGGCGGAAGAACCCGGCGCGTCTCCGGAAGCGTCGGCGAATGGCTGTGGGACAACCTGGCCTACGTGCCCTGGTTCTTCGTGGTCCTCGCCTTCGTCGGGCAGTGGATACGCCAGGGATTCCTCGACGCCGTATTCGTCGGCCTCATCTGCGCCGTGGTGGCGGCCATCCTCAGCTTCCTCATCCAATACGTGCAGATGTTCCTCGAGGCCATCTACGACTTCTACCTCGAGTTGCCGCTCACGGTGCGGCGCGTCATCAAATGGGGACTGATCGCCCTGCTGGCCTACTGGATACTGGGCGGATTGCTCAAGGGGTGCTTCGGAGGTGGCGACAAGACGGCCGCCACCGCGACTCCCGCATCGGTGGCCGTGGGAACGTGGAAAGGAAAGCTCGGCGACAACAACGTGAACCTGAGCTTCACCGCCGCCGAGGACGGCAAGGCCGCCGCCGAGATCAGCTTTGCCAACGGAACGGTGGACAAGCTCGAGGGTACGGTGGAAGGAAACACTGTCTACCTGAAAGACAAGACCATCAACGGACACTACGACGGCGAGTACCGGGGGACCATCGACGGCGCGACGTTCAGCGGGAACTACACCAATCCCAGCTCGGGCGCCACGAGAACTTTCAGTTTAGCGAAAGAATAATACTCAGAGGCTTATGACAAAGAGTGAATGGATGACATCCATGGCCAACATCGGTTCCGTGATGGCCGCCTTCCACATCATCGGAGTGAGGGACAAGACCCACTTCTACGCCACCGAACTCGAACAGCTGGAGACCCTGTTCGAGCTGGCCAACGGGCACCTGGACGGCTTGCCCAAGCAGATTGACGACCTCCTCGAGCGGAAACTCATCAGCGACGACAACGCCAGCGCCTTGCACGAAGCCACGAAGCAGGCGAGGTTGCTGCTCGACGTCGCGCCCGAGCAAATCACGGAAGAGAACGTCGAGCAGCTGAACCTGCTCCTCCGCAACGCCCACACCCTGGCCGGCGAGCGGATGCTCCCCCTGCTGCGCGACGCCCTGACCAACGACGTCGACATGGGCGACGTCACCCTCCTCACCGCCGAGATCTCCGACGAGATAGACCAAGCCGAGGCCCACTACGCGGCGCACTACGTCCTGGCCGGACATTACGCCGCCAAGGGCTTCGCCTATTTCCTCTTCGGCAACCTCACCCTGGCCTGCCGCGAGTACTCCGAGGCCATACGCCTCGACGACGAGGCGTCGTTCTACAACTTCGTGCGTGCCCATATCCACGCCCTGCTGGTGGAGATGGACGAGGCCAACGCCGACCTCGAGGAGGCCGGACGTCGCGACAAGCTGCCCAAGCTGGCCGACCAGCTACAGTCCTACCGCGAGCTTTACAACAGATTGATTGAGCTTTACAAGACCGAGCCGCGCCCGCCGCTGAAAGGCATATCGGCCGACCTCATCGGGCTGATGGCGTTCCTTGAGGACCGCCAGATGCTCGAGCAAGTCATTGCCGACGACCCCACGCACCTCAACGGGCACCTCTCCACCTTGCTCCGCGACTACGGCCCCACGCCCCTCTACTTCATCACCAGCATGCGCGTGGCGCCCTACATGAAAAACGCGCTCGAGATGATAGAATGGCTCATCTGGAAAGGCGCCGACCCCAACAAGCCCGCCGCCGACGGCACCACCCCGCTGTGGAACCAGACGTGCGAGAACGGTACGGTGGCCATCCTGAGCCTGCTGCTCGAGAAAGGCGCCGACCCCAACGCCGCGAGCTACATCAACGGCGAAGCCAGCTACCCGCTGGCCAACTGCCTGCTCCCGCCCAGCGAGAAGAGCCTCACCGAGAAGTTCGACGACGGCACGCCAGCCATCACGATCTTCCCTTACGACAAGGCATTGTTCCGGAAGGCCACCCTGCTGCTGGAGCATGGCGCCAATCCGAACCAGGCCATCGAGGGCATAGAAGATCTACCACCGCTCCGCCTCGCCATCGAGTACGGAGGCGATTCGCCCGAGGCGCTCCAACTCATCGAGGAGCTGCTCAAGCGCGGCGCGTCGCCCAACTTCGTCAGCTCCGAAGGCGAATCGCTCCTGCAATGGGTCGCCAGCGAGAACAACCAGCGCGTAGGCGAGCTGCTGCTGCTCTATGGCGGGAAGATGAAGCCCGAACGGGACATGCCGACGTTCCTTCGCACCTTCGCCGCCGACAACTTCGTGCCGCCTCCCGCCTCCGCTTCCGGCATCGAGGCGTGCGACGCCAAGCTGAAACGCCTCAAGCTGCCCGCGCTCCCCGACGACTACGTCCGCTTCCTCTATCTGGCCAACGGCTTCGCGTTCAACTCCGTCGAACTATTCGGCACCGACGCCGTACCGTTCCCCGAGACCGCGTTCACGCTCGCCGACATCGCCGACGAGAGCCAGTCGTTCCGCTATTCCTACGTCGACGTCTTCGGCCCGGCCGACGACGAGGAACACATCCGCCGCAACCCGCTCTGCGTAGGCCGGATGGATGGCGACTACCTACTCTACAACCCCGACACCCGCAAGTACCAGCTCCGCTCGCACGAGATGATCACCGACATCCTCGGCGAGTACGGCACCTTCGAGGAGATGTTCTGGAAAGAGGCAGGACGATACCTCTGAGGCTTGCAGGCATGCGCATAGAATAATATAGTACCCCAATCCCCAAATCACCGCTCATTATGATCATCGGTCCCGACGAATTTTACCAATGCCCCCGTTGCGGCAACGTGCTCCGGCGCGGCAGCCTCGTCAGCGGCAACACCTTCGGCGCCACGCGCTACACCGACGGCTATATGTACGCCTCGATGTACCACCAATTCCCGCTGTTGGTGAAGTGCGACAAATGCGAGTCCATGCTCTGGATAGAAGACATGGAGCAACTCACCTACAACATCGAGGCCGACTACGACCCCGCCGAAGATCCGCGGCTGGAGCATCTCGAAGAAGTGGATTTCCCCGAGATTCCCGACCTCGTCCGGGCGCTGACGACGGCCCTCGACTTTTCGCGCGAGGATGTCTCCCAACGCCTCTTCTACATCCGCCGCAGCATCTGGTGGAAGTTCAACGACAAAAACCGCTACGGCTCGTCGGCTCCCTCCTACGGCACGCTCGACGAGCTGGAGCTATGGGCCGACAACTGCATGGCGATGCTCAAGCTCCTCGAGCCGCGCGTGGAGAAGAAGGAACCCGACGCCTGCTGCATCGCCATCGAGCTGCGCCGCAACCTCTGCCAGTTCGACGAGGCCCGCAAGCTGGCGCGGGAGACGCTCACCGACGACGACTACAAATCGTACCTCCGCACCACCCTCCTGGAGTGCGACGCACGCAACCCGCTCACCGCCCGGATCATGAAAGAGGACGACGAGGAAGAGGAAAAATGGATCAGGATGCGTATCGCCCTCTCGCGCGCCGACCAGAAGCGGATGGCGACGCCCCAGTGCATCCTCGACCAGGCCGCCACCAACGAGACCCTCGCCGAGAACGCCTTCGAGTTCTATCTCACGCTCGCCGAGCACGGCGACCCGGAAACGCTCCTCTTTGTCGGCAAGCTCTACCTCACCGATCACTTCTACGACCTCGAGCGCGCCTGTCATTATCTGCTTCGCTCCGCCTGGTTGGGCAACACCGAGGCCATGGACAAGCTTGAGGAGTATGGCGCGGAAGCGCGCGAGGGAGAGTGGGACGCCTGGGTATAACGCGTTTTGAGCTTTGCGAAGCTACACCTCCGCTTCGTTACGTTAGGACATCGCGCCCGCCTGATTGTTATGAACGGGTAGGCTCAGCCAGTTTCTTGACTAAAGTTTCCCAACCTCTCGCTCACAGATTGGACCTGGTTACAGATCCGCGGGGGGGGGGTAACTCTGAGTCCTCCCTTCCAGCGGAGGGGAGGTGCCCGAAGGGCGGAGGGGAGGGAAGAATAACCAGCATACCTATTTACATATAAATCAATAAGCGGTGCGTTCATTGTTTTCC
>JAISIZ010000074.1 GCA_031261785.1 Mediterranea sp. (in: CFB group bacteria) | reverse complement strand
TCCCGAAATCTGATTACAAAAGCTCGGGCTTTTTTCTTCATTCCCGAAATCTGATTACAAAAGCCCGGGCTTTTTTCTCCATTCCCGAAATCTGATTACAAAAGCTCGGGCTTTTTTCTTCATTCCCGAAATCTGATTACAAAAGCTCGGGCTTTTTTATCCATTCCCGAAATCTGATTACAAAAGCTCGGGCTTTTTTATCCATTCCCGAAATCTGATTACAAAAGCCCGGGCTTCTCGTCCCATGCGCGAAATCGTTCAAAGGAATGCGGGGGCTACTGACTTGAACGAAGAGGGGGATAAGCGGCTTGTAGCAAGCACCGGATATTCCCGGATTGCCTGTTTTTTCGCCTTTCTTTGGAATAGTTGCCCGAAAAAGTTGTAAAATATGCGATTAAACGATAACTTTACCACGTGATTTGTGCCTCATGTTGTTTTGATGAAAGGACCCGGCCGTGAATAAACAAACGTTTGAACAGCTATACAGAAGATATTTTCCGCCGCTCTGCGCCTACGCCCGCCGCATCGTCCCGCCCGAGGACGCGGAGGAGATCGTGGGGGATGTCATGATGTGGGTCTGGGAACATCCCGAGCTGGACGGACAGATTACCTCTTCCTTAAACAGCTACCTCTTCAGCGCCGTCTACCACCGGGCCATCAGCCGCTACCGGCAGACGCACGCGCAAGCGAAGGCCGACACACGTTTCTACATCGAGACGCAGCTGCTCGACGACGTGGACAGCTGCCAGATTTCCGACCTTTACCGGCACGTCGAGGCGGCCGTCTCTTCCTTGCCCGAGACCTACCGGGAGGCGTTCTGCCTGAATCGCTTCGACGGAAAGAGCTATAAGGAGATAGCCGGACAGCTCGGCGTGTCGCCCAAGACGGTGGACTACCGTATCCAGCAAGCACTGAAGCTGCTGCGCGAGGCGCTGAAGGAGTTTTTGCCATTGGTGGCGTTCCTCCTTTGCGTTTAATTGCGTACTTTCGCGCCGAAAACAATGTAAGGAGGAGAAACGACGTGCGACGATACTTCATCTATCTGGCCTACGACGGCACCCGTTATCACGGCTGGCAGACGCAGCCCAACGGCATCAGCGTGCAAGAGTGCCTGACACGCGCGCTGGCCACCTTCATGCGCCGGGAGGTGGAGGTGGTAGGCGCGGGACGTACCGATGCCGGCGTGCACGCCGCCCTGATGGTGGCGCACTTCGACAGCGACGAACCCTTGGAGACCGACGTCGTGACCGAGAAGCTGAACCGATTGTTGCCGCCCGACATCTCCGTCCACCGTCTCCGCACCGTAAAGCCCGACGCGCACGCACGCTTCGACGCCACGGCCCGCACCTACAAATACTATGTCGGCACGACGAAATCTCCCTTCGCCCGCCTCTATCGCTGGCGTATCAGCGCCCCGTTGGACTACGGCCGCATGAACGAGGCTGCCCGCACACTGATGGAGTACACCGACTTCACCAGCTTCAGCAAGCTGCACACCGACGTGAAGACGAACAACTGCCGCGTGTCCCGCGCCGAATGGGTCCGTGAGGACGAGTGCACATGGGTCTTCACCATCCGGGCCGACCGCTTCCTGCGCAACATGGTACGGGCCATCGTGGGCACGCTGGTGGAAGTCGGCCGAGGCAAGCTCACGGTGGAAGGATTCCGTCACGTCGTCGAAGGGCGCGACCGCGGGCTGGCTGGAACGTCGGCTCCCGCGCAAGGTCTCTTCCTCACGGACGTGGAGTATCCGGAGGGAATCTTCTGAAAGATACAGGCGTTTTTAGAGCGCATCCGCCCGTATGTTTTACCACACGATTCCCAAGAGGGCTGAATCAACGTCGGGTTAATAGTCTGACTCGAGGATTTTCTTTATCGCCTCTACAAATGCCTTGGCAGGGGCTTTCATCGTCGATATATCATCTTCTGTCACGGTGAGAACACTGTTGTAGTCTCCTTTCTGGCGAAGCTGTTCCATTCGGGAGAGAAAACTCCCTAAATGGAGTTCGATCTTTCCCGTTTTGACGAAATGGATTCCAAAGCTGGAGATTGTTCCAGCATGCGTCTTGGCCGATAGGCCATTCTTAATCAACAAGGCTTGGGCTGCATGGAAACAAGCATAATAATATCGGTTGGCCGCAATATCCCAATACTTCATGGTGAACATTTCATCAGCCTGTCTCAGGAACGTTTCGGCTTTCTCCATTTGCAAAGCCACAAGCATGTCGCGTTCTTCGTCAGTCAGCCTCATATAGTAATACTCCTTCAGCTTCTACATTTTTATAAAAGGGGGTAATGTGGCTGTCGGCCCATTCCTTCATGGTGTACATGATTGGATTGATTTGCGCGCCGATGTCCCAACCCAACATAACTAACGGATAGCTGATATCGTCGTAATCAGCGGGAAGGAGGGCGGGCTTGTCCAATAGAATCAGGATATCCCAATCCGAATCGGGACGAGCGTTCCCTCGAGCTTGGGAACCGTATAGAAACGCTCTGCCACCTCGGGGCAAATGCCGGACCAAGGTCTTGCGCAGATTATCTATGACGCTCTGTGGCACCTCTTTCATAATCGTATTAATTAATAGTTGATACAAAAATAGGCTATTCCGGGAATATAGGCAAGCGAACCGGAAAAGTCTTTTGGCTTTTTGCCGCCGCGGCTGTTCTTCTTTCACGTTTAATTGTGTACTTTCGCGCTCAAAAAAATGCTAAGGAGGGCGAATCGTCCACTTAGGCGCGGAATGTATGTGGTTACTATTGGCTTTTCTCTCGGCTACCCTGCTGGGATTTTATGACGTATTCAAGAAGGAATCGCTGAAGGACAACGCGGTGTTGCCGGTGCTGTTCCTCAACACGCTCTTCTCCAGTCTCGTATTTTTGCCTTTCATCCTGCTCTCAGCCTTCGGACGGGGGGCGTTGGACGGCAGCGTCTTCCATGTTCCCGCGGCGGGCTGGGAGGCGCATGGATATATCATCGTGAAGTCGTTCATCGTGCTCACTTCGTGGGTGTTTGGGTATTTCGGCATGAAGCATCTGCCTCTCACCATCGTGGGGCCGATCAACGCCACCCGTCCGGTGATGGTGTTGGTGGGCGCGATGCTGGTGTTTGGTGAGCGCCTTAACCTATACCAGTGGGTGGGCGTGCTGCTGGCCGTGGCTTCATTCCTGATGCTGAGCCGCTCGGGACGTAAGGAGGGCATCGACTTCAAGCACGATCGCTGGATCTACTTCATCGTGCTGGCGGCGCTGACGGGAGCCATCAGTGGGCTGTACGACAAGTACCTGATGACGCGCCTCAACCCCATGCTGGTGCAGTCGTGGTACAATATGTACCAAGTGTTCATCATGTGCCCCATCCTGCTGCTGTTGTGGTGGCCCAAGCGGCGGACGACCACGCCTTTCCGGTGGCGCTGGAGCATTGTCCTTATCTCCCTTTTCCTCTCGGCGGCGGACTTCGCCTACTTCTACGCCCTGAGCTACGACGACTCGATGATCTCCATCGTCTCCATGATTCGTCGGGGTAGCGTGGTGGTGTCGTTCCTCTTCGGCGCGCTCCTGTTCCGTGAAAAGAATTTAAAAAGCAAGGCAATCGACCTTTTGCTGGTGTTAATCGGAATGATATTCCTATATTTGGGGACGAAAAGTTGAGTAAGATGAAAATATATAGATTCCTATCCGCCGCCTGCCTCGTGGCGGGCAGCCTGTTTCCCGGCGCTCCACTATGGGCACAGGAGGCCAAGACGTGGTTCGTCAACATGCCCGATTCGCTTTGCCCGCCACTCACGAAGGTGAATCGGGCGGATTGCGTGGACTTCATGGAGAGCAAGATGAAGGCTCAAGTGACCAATCGCTTCAACGGTCCGTCGGAGATGACAGCTCTTGGCGAGGACTACGTGTGCGTGCGGCTATCGGACGAGACATCGTGGCAACTGAAGCTGCTGCCCCTGGACAACGACACGGCAAGAGTGGCCTGCGTGGTGAATACCGCCTGTGGTCCGGCGTGCGACAGCTCCATTCGGTTCTATGCGGCGGACTGGACACCACTTCCCGCCTCGCGATTCATCACGCTTCCCGCGATGGACGATTTCCTGACTCCGGCGGATTCCACCAATCTCTACGCCTTCGACGAGGCTCGCCGCTCGGCCGACATGCTGCTGATAAGGGCCGACCTCAATACGGAGAACGACGAACTTACGCTGACACTCACCACACCCGACTATATGTCGACAGAAACGGCGGAGAAACTGAAACCGTTTCTCCGCCGTCCGTTGGTTTACCGTTGGGTGGGGGGTGAATTCATATTCTAAAAACGCTCTACCCGATCAATCCATCAATATACTCCCTCATCGCGGGCGTATGTTCCTCCACGCTTTGCAGTAGCTTGAACTGTGCCTTGGTGCGCACAAGGTTGTGTTCGGGGTACTGGATCTTGTAGTACGTGTCGCCGTTGATGTAGTCGGCCAGGAAGCGGACGCACTGCATGTAGGGGAAGAGAGCTGCCGCATAAGGCAGGTTCTCGATCTCGATGGGGATGAGGAACGATTTCGCTCCCTCGAGGTACCCTTGGGTGAAGGCGCGGAAAATCTCCATGTCGAAGCTTACGCGCGAGAGGTCGCGGTCGTCCTCGTCGCCGGTGTTGGCGCCGGTGCGCAGGAAGTCGCCGTAGTCGGAGAAGATGTAGCTGGGCATCACCGTGTCGAGGTCGATGACGCAAAGCACCTTGCCGTCCTCGTCGAACATCATGTTGTTCACCTTCGTGTCGCAGTGGCATACCCGTTTGGGTAGCTTGCCCTCGCGGTGCAGCCGTTCGGCCTTGCACATCTCGTCGGCCCTGCGCTCAATCTCGTCGATGAAGTAGCGCACCTCTTCCACCCGTCCGGCGGCGTTGGCGGCTACGGCCTCGCGTAGCTGGCGCAGGCGGAACTCCATGTTGTGGAAGTCGGGAATGGTCTCACCCAACGTCTCGGGCAGGTCGGCCAGCATCGCCTGGAAGTTGCCGAACGCCTGTCCGGCGAAGCGGGAGTAGAGGGGGGTGACGCTCTCGAACGTGGTGGCGCGGGGAATGAAGACCGACACGCGCCAGTAGTTCTCGCCGTCGAACCAGTATCCTTTACCCTCGGCGGTGTCGACGAAGGTGAGTACCTTGCGGTCGACGTCCGTCTCGCCTGCCTCGACGAGTTTCTGGCGGATGTGCCGTGTCACGGCCGAGATGTTGGATTGCAGCATGTCCACGTTCTGGAACACGGCGTGGTTGATGCGTTGCAGCACGTAGTCGGGGGTGTCGGCTTCGCGGGTGGTCACTTTGTACGTGTCGTTAATAAGCCCCGCACCCAGGGGGGCGACGGTGTCGACCGTCCCCTGGATGTTGAACTTTGAAATGATTGTCGATAGGTCTTTCATTGCTCTGTCTCTTTGTCTTTTTTTAATACATATATTTAGCGGCGTTGGCGGCTTGGGCCGGCGAGCTGACGGGTATCAGCGTGAAGCCCCAGCTGTGCGCCTGGTTGGCTTTGATCTGGTATTGGGGTTCGGGTCGCGATCCCCAGCTGTCGTATCCTCCCACGGGAGCCTGCTTCATGTCCACGCACACTTCCACGAAGTCGCGCGGGCTGATGTCGTTGACGTGTGTCTGCTTGCGCATGGCGTCGCGGGCTCTCGCCTCGTCGTGGTTGGCTACCTCCTCGGGCGAGAAGTTGGTCCATTGGTAGGGATGGTTCACGGCCTCCTGGGCGTCGAAGTCCTCCACGGAGTTGCGCAGGGCGTTGAAGCCGATGGTCTGGTTGGCCACAACGGCCAGTCCCTTCCCTTTTCCCGACGAGAGCACCACCCAGCGGGTGTCGGTGCGATGTCCGTTTTCTTGCGGACGGACGTAGGGGAAATACATGGCCTCGGCGGTGGTCTTGTAGAGACCTACCATGGAGCCGTGGTTGCGGTCGACGTAGTTCTCCACCGGTCCGCGACCCAAGTATTCCACGTTGTCCATCGCGGCGGGCAGGCGGAAGCGCATGCCGATGCGGGGCACCTCTTGCTTGGCGGCCGCGTCGCTTTCGGGCACGGCGGTAAACTGGGCGTCGACGTTGAGCGTGCCGTCGGGGTAGACTTTATACGTCACGCGGTACTGGTTGCCCGCGGGCAGGCTATAGGTGGCCGATACGATGCCGACCTTATCCTCCACGCGTTGCGTCGCCTCTTCCACCTTGAAGTCCTTGCTGGCCAATTTCCATACGTGTAGGCGCTTGGGTGCCCCGTTGCCGTAGTCGTTGTCCGTAGGTCCGCGCCAGAAGTTGGGCTGTATGCCGAAGCCTTCGCTGAAGTATTCGGTGCCGTTTACTTTGTACGAGGTCGCCACTCCGCTCTTCTTGTTGAACACGAAGCTGACCTTGGACGAGGAGAAGGTGACCTCGTCGCCTTGCGTCGTGCCGGTGAGGGTAGGGCCTCCGCCAGCCTTGTAGGCGGTCTTGTCGGCATGTATGGGCAACTCGAACTGGTCGTAGGCGATCTCGTGTCCCACGGGTACGAGCGGCTCGGGTTGGAGGGTGACGACGCTGAAGTTGACGAAGTAGTCGACTCCGGCCTGCGGCTTCAGTCCGCTCACGGGCACGGTGAACTCCTTCGACGCTTGCGGGGCGATGTCGAGCGTGGCCTTTCCGGTGCGCAGCACCTTTCCGTTGGCCAGCACGCTGTAGTTCACCTGGTACTTCTTCAGGTTGGTGAAGTAGAAGCGGTTGGTGATGCCGAACCGTCCGGCCGCGGCGTCGATGGCCTCGAATCCCACGTTTTGGTACACATACTTCACCTCGGTGAGACCCGGGTGCGGGGTGCGGTCGGGGTTGACGACTCCGTTGCAGAGGAAGTTGCCGTCGCTGGGCTGGTTCACGCCGAAGTCGCCTCCGTAGGCCCAGAATTCGCGGCCATTCTTATCCTTTTGCAGCAATCCCTGGTCCACCCAGTCCCAGATGTACCCGCCTTGCAGGTTGGGATATTTGTAGATGGCTTGCCACTGTCCCCAGAGGTTGCCTGTGGAGTTGCCCATGGCATGGGCGTATTCCGAGGGTACCACAGGGCGGTCGCTGCCATTCTTCCCGATGTTCTCGAGCCATCCGGCGCTGGGATATTGGGGGACGAACATGTCGGTGTTCCATTCCCACAGGGCACGCTCGTAGTTCACGGGCCGGTTCATCAGCTCCTTGTCGGCCTGTTTCAGCCAGAGGTAGGTCTCGTAGAAGTTGTATCCGTTGCCTGCCTCGTTGCCGAGCGACCAGAAGGTGACGCTGGGGTTGTTCTTGTTGCGCTCGAACATGTTGATGGTACGGTAGAGGTGCGCCTTCAGCCATTCGGGGTTGTTGCCCAGCGTGCCGCCCTTGCGCAGGTCGTAGTACATGCCGTGGCTCTCGATGTTGGCTTCGTCGTAGACGTACAGTCCGTATTCGTCGCATAGGTCGTAGAATCGGCGGTCCTGCGGGTAGTGGCAGAGGCGCACGGTGTTGAGGTTGTTCTGCTTCATCAGCTCGAAGTCGCGGCGCATCAGCTCTTCGGGTACGTAATGTCCGGTGAGGGGGTTGTGCTCATGTATGTTCACGCCCTTCATTTTCAGCGGCTGTCCGTTGATGAAGAGGCAAACATAAGGCTTGCCGTTCTGGGCTTTCTGCTCGATGGGCTTGATCTCGATGCGTCGGAAGCCGACGCGGAAGGGGACGACCTCGCTCACCTTGCCATTCTCCTTCACCGTCATCAGCAGGCGGTAGAGGTTGGGCTGCTCGGAAGTCCACGTCAGCACGTTGGGCAGCTCCTTGTCGAAGCCTACGGTGCGTGTCTCGCCCGTGGGGATTTGCGCGCTCTTCTCCCCGGAAGCCACCGTCCGCCCTTGGGCGTCGAGCAGCTCGTAGCTGAGGGAGAGGGTAGTGGCCGCCGGCTCGTGGTTGCGCAGGTCGACGCTGAGGCCGAACAGTCCGTTGCGGTAGCTGTCGTCGAGCGTGGACTTCACGCGGAAGTCCTTGAGCGCCGCCTTGGGCTGGGAGTAGATGAAGACGTCGCGCTCGATACCGCTCATGCGCCAGAAGTCCTGGCACTCCAGGTACGAGCCGGTGCTCCAGCGGAATATTTTCAGCGTCAGCACGTTCTTGCCCGGCTTCAGGTATTTGTTGAGGAGGAACTCGGCGGGGTTTTTCGAGTCCTCGTTGTATCCCACTTCCTGGCCGTTGAGGTAGACGTACACACCCGATTTGGCGCCCGAGAGGTGGAGGTAGATGTCGCGTCCGTCCCATCCGGCGGGCACTTCGATGTCGCGGCGATACACGCCCACGGGGTTGGCCTCGGGGAGCAGTGGCGGTTGCGGGTTGCGGGGCTTGAATTCGTAGTTGTGGTTGGTGTAGATGGCCACGCCGAAGCCCTGCATTTCCCAGTTGCCGGGCACCTTGATGTCGTGCCACGAGGCGGTGCTGGTCGATGGGTCGGTGATGTTGTCGGGCAGCTGTTTGTAGCTATCCACATAGTAGAATTTCCAGGTGCCGTTGAGCAGTTGGTAGTACGTGCTGTTCTCGTACCGTCCGGTGAGGGCGTTGGCCCGGTTGGCGTACGTCATGAACGAGGTTCGTGCTGGCTCGCGGTTCACGTCCGTGGTCTGGACGTCTTGCCAGTAAGGCAACTTCGTGCCTTCGTCGGCCAAGGCCAGGCCTGGCAGGGCAAGGGTGAGGAGTGCGGCAAGACCGCTTTTGAAGATTGTTTTCATTGATATGTTATTCTATGTAGCCAAAGGGGGGTTGACCCCCTTTGGCTACTATTCTACTTAAGGACTTTAACAATGGGTTGCGTCATTTCGCGAAAGCGTGATGAAAGCCTTGTTGGTCGTTCCAGTGTCCGCGGGTGAAGTCGGGCACTTCCACGGGAGCCGAGCCGTGTTGGATGGAGATGCGTGTCAGCTCGGCCATGCTGCACCACTCGGCCAGGTCGTACACGTCCATGTCGAGGGGCAGTCCGTTGCGTAGGCAGTACACCAACCGGTAGTCCATGATGTAGTCCATGCCGCCGTGTCCTCCCACCTTCTTGGCCGTCTCTTCCAGCTCCTTGGTGATGGGGTGCTTATACTGCTCCATGAGCGCTTTCTTCACTGTGGGCGACACGGAGCCGTGCGCGTTGAGGTTCTCGTGGTTGGGGATCTCGTTGGGATCTACTTGCGAGGGTCGCAGGCAATATTCCTCGATAGGGTACTTGCTGGCGTATCCGTCCGTTCCCACGATTTGGTACATGCGGCTGTAGGGGCGTGGCGTCATCACGTTGTGCTGTATGAGCATCGTCCGTCCCTTTTCCGTGCGGATGAGCGTGGAGGTCTGGTCGCCGTTCTGGAAGTCCTTCACCTCCTCGCCGGTGGTCTTCTTGATGAAAGCCGGTCCGTTCACGGCCTTGGTGTCCATGGATACGAGCGTCTTCATGCGGTCGCCGCGGTGGATGTTGAGTACTTGGCAGGCCGGGCCGATGCCGTGCGTGGCGTATACGTCGCCGCGGTGGCTCCGGTTATAGTCCATGCGCCAGTTGTTCCAGTACTGTCGCCAGAAGTCTTCGAGGTTGTGGATGTACGAGCCTTCCACGTGCAGCACTTCGCCGAACAGCCCTTTCTGTGCCATGTTGAGCGAGGTGAGTTCGAAGAAGTCGTACACGCAGTTTTCCAGTTGCATGCAGTGCATGCGTGTCCGCTCGGAGGTGTCGATGAGCTTCCAGATCTCGTCGAGTGTCATGGCCGCCGGCACTTCGATGGCCACGTGCTTGCCATGTTCCATGGCGTACACGCCCATCTCGGCGTGGTGCTTCCAGTCGGTGGCGATGTAGACGAGGTCAATGTCCTTGCGTTCGCACAGCTTCTTCCATGCGTCTTCTGTTCCGCTGTACTCGGCGGCTGCGGGCAGTCCGGCCTTCTTGAGTATGGCCTGCGACCGTGTCACGCATTCGGGGCGCAAGTCGCACAGGGCGACGATCTTCGTTCCGGGAATCTTCGTCCAGCGGGATACGGCACCAGGTCCGCGCATGCCCAACCCGATGAATCCCACGCGTACGGTATCGAGTTTGGGGGTGACGAGGTTGATGACATCTTTCTGTCCCGCCGGGCGGGCAGGCGTTTCTACCTTGATGGGAGAGTAGTTTACTTCCGCTTGGCCTTGTGCCAGGCAGTTTGTGGCCGTCAGCAGCGTCAAGCTGGCGATAGCGCACGTCAGTAGGAGTTTCTTCATTGCTTTACTTTTAAAAAAGGTCCTTTTATGAAATGAAAGATTTTTGGTTTTTCATTCGTGCGCCAAATGTAGTACAATTTGGCTGATAAAAGGGCTGAAAGCTGTATGTTTTTTGAAGTTTTCACAGTATCAAGCCCACTCTCCCGAGTATATCCGTGCTCCTGGAGAGGACGATACATTCATAGGCCTTGATCATCTATACATTAAAATGCTGTCCTCCTGACTTCATCACTTTTCTCAGCATCTCGCCAAGTGCCACAACGAAAATCGGCCAAATGCCACAACAAAAAATAGCCAAGTGCCACAACGAAAATCGGCCAAATGCCACATTATGAATAATGAAACCACACATTTATTAAATAAATAGCGTTGCGATTCAAATTAATAGCCTAACTTTGTTGTCTAAAAATGGATATATGTATGATGACAGGTTATAAGAAACGAATAGCAGACCAAATCCTGGAGGATAAATTGGAAGCGATGGGTGCCGTGCTGGTAGAGGGTCCGAAGTATTGTGGGAAAACAACTTTGGCGAGCCAGCATGCGAAAAGTGCGCTCTATATGGCCGACCCTGACACTAAGGAACAAAATCTGGCTATGGCAAGGACAAACATCAAACGTTTGCTTCAAGGCGAGGCACCTCGATTGATAGACGAATGGCAGATCGCCCCTCAGTTCTGGGATGCCGTGCGCAATGAAGTGGACAAGCGTGGCGATGACGGGCAGTTTATCCTCACCGGATCGGCTGTACCTCCCCCCACGGAAGATATATTTCATACCGGAACCGGTCGCATGGCATGGCTGCGCTTGCGAACCATGAGCCTTTGGGAATCGGGGGACTCGACCGGGGATGTGAGCTTGAGTGAGCTTTTCAAGTCGCCCGAAAAAATTGATGGCGAAAGCCACGTGGACATTGAACGATTGGCATATCTCACTTGCCGAGGGGGATGGCCTAAAGCTACGACGAAAAGCAGCATCAAGGCATCATTGGCACAAGCCATTGAATACCACGAAGCGGTGGTGAGATTCGATATTTCACGAGTCGACAATGTAGAACGTGACACGGAGTTGTGCCGACGTATCATGCGTTCATACGCCAGGAATCAAGGGACGCAAGCAAGTGTGAACACCATACTGGCCGACTTGCGCACCCATGAAAGCGGGACTCTGAGCGAGAATACCATCTATTCCTACATCAAAGCCCTAAAGAAGATATTCGTCATAGACGACAGCCTCGCATGGAACCCCAATCTACGTAGCAAGACAGCTATCCGCACCTCAGACACACGCTACTTCACCGACCCGTCTATCGCCACGGCGGCACTGCGATTGAGTCCCGACGATTTAATCAATGACCTGAAGACTTTCGGTCTTCTTTTAGAAACGCTCTGCGTCAGGGATCTTCGTGTATATGCCGATGCCCTTGACGGGACGGTATATCACTACCGGGACAAGAACGGGCTTGAATGTGATTCCGTCGTGCATCTGCGAAACGGCTCCTACGGACTTGTCGAAATCAAGCTCGGCGGCAGTAAGCTGGTAGACGAAGGAGCCGCTACCCTCAAGGAACTTGCCTGCAAGATAGACACACGGCGAATGAGGGCACCCGCTTTCCTCATGGTCCTGACCGGAGTGGGCGATTACGCCTATCGTCGGCCAAAAGACGGAGTGCTCGTAGTACCCATCGCTTGCCTGAAGGATTAGACAAAATAGGGGGTAGATGAACCTTACGGACGATCTATCTCAGCCCGCGAGGTGGCGGGAAGGAGGTACTTTCTCGAGATGTTCATGCTGAACGATAGCTTCTTTTCCTAAATAAATGTGAAGTTGGAGCAATACAAGGCCGATTTTTTTGTTTAAAGGGCAAACTATAAAAAAAGGACTATCTATGGGAAAGTTTAAATTGATTTTAGGTGTTTGCGTGCTGGCCGCCGTGTCGGCATTGCAATCGTGTAATGATGATGATGGCTACTCCATCGGCGATTTCAGCTGGGATTGGGCGACGGTCCGGACTACTGGCAGCGGCGGGTATTACCTGGAAGGCGATACGTGGGGAACGATAGAACCCGTGGCCACCTCCATTCCTTGGTACAAGCCCGTGGACGGTGAGCGTGTATCGGCCTTCTTCAACCCGCTGGCCGACATGACCTCCCAGAAAGGGGTACAAGTAAAGATGGAGGGCATAGAGAAACTGCTGACCAAGAAGGTAGAAGTGGTGGCCAACCGCGAGGACTCGCTGAAGTTCGGCAACGACCCCATCACCATCTACCAAGGAGATATGTGGCTGGGAGGGAAATTCCTCAACGTCGTCTTCCTGCAGAACTTGCCACGTAACGAGAAGCATCTGATAAGCCTTGTCCAGGACAAGCGGACCGACGAAGGAGGCCAAGTCGCCCCGCCCGCCACAGGGACGGCGGAGGCTACGCCCGAGCCAAGTCCGGTGATCGACCAGGACGGATACGTGAACCTGGAGCTGCGCTACAACACGTATAAGGACGAGACCAACTATCAAGGCTGGGGAAAGGTGTCGTTCAGCCTGGAAGACGTGTACCCCACGGTGGTGACCACGGCCGACGCCCCCGCGTTCAAGGGCTTCAAGGTCACCATACACTCCAGGCAGAACGGAGAGGGCGTAGTGGTGAAGCTCGACCTCAACCATCCGGCCGGCGTGCCCGACGCGGCGAAGGAAGTGCACACTCCTTCCTCGCTCGAATGAACAAAACAACAAGCGCGAACTTGCGATTGACCACCTAATCCGACCTCTAACTATGTAAATGAAAGGCCGGGCGAACCTCACGCGAGGTACGTCCGGCCTTTTGCCGCTTCGATAGTGATTAGCCCGCTCGCCGTAGAAGAGACGTGGCGTACCATGTCTCTACATGTCCTCGTATTCGCTTCGATCCCCCATGCGGGCGCACATATTTGGTTGACTTTTGGACTGATTCGCCCACGAATTTCTGTGCATGAGCCTTTACACTTGCGAGCCACTGGAATCGGCAGCCTTTCGCGCCTCCGCGAAAACCTCACGTCGGCGGCACGGAACCCACGCGCCGCCGCGAAACACCCATGCAGCGAACATGGACGTTTATCGCCGCCGCGAACCCCTTGCGCTGACGGCATGGCCACTTCTCGCCGCCGCGAAAAGCCCATGCTGCGAACAGGGATGGTTCTCACCGCCGCGAAAAGCCCGCGCACGCCGCATGAAGGGTTCGCGCTGCCGCGATGACTCCCCGTGCGCCGCACGGGATCCGCGCGGCACGGATAGCCTCCCGCAAGGATGTCTTGCGATGCGCTACCTCACTCACGCCTCCCAAGCATACGTCGCCACCCTCTACACCGCATTTGAGGTTGACGAGGAGACGACACAGGATAAACACAGGTTTTCACTGGTGTCCCCAATTAACATCTCAGATTCTGGCGAAGAAATCCATGGCGCGTATTTAACAGTTCGGCTTTTGGTGGGAAGGACGCGCGGAGGCTTCAGTCGCTTCAGATTCCAGTCGGGAAGTTTGGCTTATTCATCTCGTACGTATATGCCGAAATAGCGTTTGACGACGGCATGCGCAACAGGTCCAAACGCCCCATGTCTGGCAACAATATTTTCCGTGTAGGGTATTTGTAGGGGTTCTCTTTTTTGCTATATTTGCGCCAACATCGATATTTGCGCCAGGCTTTTGAGCGCCTACGGTTCACTAATTAATTTAAAACGAATATCCATGGAAAAAGAAACCATCTATCGGATTAAACGCTTATGTTACTATCTTTTTTTGCTAATAGTTACTGTTAGTTGCGGAAAAGATGAAGAATCGCCCGGATCGACAAGATTTGAAGTCGACAGGGACGGTTCCGTTATCGAAGGAAGTTTCGTGCAGAATGTGCCGATGACTTCTCTCAACAATTTCACTTTGCATTATATAGGTGGAGGGAAAACGGCCACCGTGAGTGCGCGGGAAGTAAATGGCGTGTACATCTCGGAAAGACAAATCGATTTGTCCACCGACGGAGCTGTCAAGCTGCCTCTGGAAGGCAAGCCTATCGACTTGGGCGAGTTTACGCTGAAGTTGGAGGTGCTCATCGACGGTGGCGCCTACTATTGTAGCCAGATTTTCGTCGTGGCGGAAGATACCGACCCCAACGCTCCGATCATCTTTACGATGGATTCCGGATACGAGATTTTGAATGGGCTGGAACAGCCCGTCGACATCCCGTTCACGGTCGATCCGTTCATGTCGAGCGTCACGGTGGAAGATCCTGCGGTAACGGGATTGAACGTGAAGGTCGTCATTGACAAGAAGAGCGGTGAAGGGATAATGACCTTGACACCCGGCGAGGCGTTTATCGGAGGCACGCTGAAGCTGCTCGTTTCTTTCGGAGCGCGCCAGGATGTACCTGTCACTATTGTGGCCTCGCCTTTCGTCAACGGTGACGGCACGATGGAGTCACCTTTTGAGATAAACAGCGCGGAATTGCTGGCGAAGATGAGATTCCTGCCCGACAAACATTTTAAGCTGACGGAGAATATCGATTTGGATGGTGTGGCCTGGATGCCCATAGGAACGGAGGAGGAGATGTTCGCCGGCTCGCTGGATGGCAATGGCAAGACCATATCCAACATCAGCATATCGGGAACGACGAATCAGGCCCTGTTTGGCTATACATCCTCAACGGCCCGGATAAGCGACCTTACCCTGTCGGGGTCTGTCACGGGAACGCAATACGTGGCCGGACTTGTCGCTGTAAACGCGGGTACCATAACCAATTGCGACGCCCAGAACATGGATATAGAAGGAGAGGACTACCTGTCGGGGATAGCGGCAAAGAACACCGGGACCATCTCGTCGTCAACGCCCGACAATATCCTGTCGTTCCCCAATTTCCCCTCTTTGATATCCAACATCACGGCAACGGTGACTAAGGCGTTGAACTACACTCCCGCTTCTGCTGTCGCCACGATCACACAGGCTCCCGAAGGCGTTGACGCTTCCATATCGGGTTCGTCGCTCGTGCTCGCGCCGCAATCGGGTTTCGTCGCTTCCGAGATGAGCGTAAGGATCACCCTGGGACGCGTCTCTTCCGTGGAAAAGACGATCAAGCTGTTCGCCGAGGAGCAATTCGACTCGGGCGATGGGGTTTCCGAACCGTTCACGATATCCAAAGCCAGCCAGTTCGTTAAGATACGCGATTACGCCGATAAGAAATTCCTGCTCACGGCCGATATCGATCTCTCCACCTTGGAAAGCCCGTACACT
This sequence comes from Mediterranea sp. (in: CFB group bacteria), assembly GCA_031261785.1. Taxonomy (GTDB): domain Bacteria; phylum Bacteroidota; class Bacteroidia; order Bacteroidales; family Bacteroidaceae; genus Bacteroides. The sequence goes on along the minus strand of JAISIZ010000074.1, from coordinate 25,337 downwards.
CCGATCCCCGCATTCTCGGGAACATTGGACGGAGGCGGACATACGGTGACCGGATTGGAATACGCGTCCATCAGCACGAAGGGTGGAGTGATCACCGCCAATACCGGAAATATCAAGAACATCGCGTTCACGGATGTGGATATCACGGCTACCTCCGCTTTCGGAGTGATAGCCGGCGACCATAGCGTGGGCACCATAGACAACGTGGTGGTGAAAGGCACGCTCAATTCCACGAATACGAGCGATATATTGGGTGGCGTAGCCGGAGAAATCACGGGCGGACAAATATCGAACGTATATGTGAACTTGTCGATAGACGCGACATGTGGTATGATTGGTGGTATTGCCGGTCGCGCGAAGACCAGCGCGAGCACCATATCGAACTGTACCGCGGAAGGGAATATCATTGTGAGAGCATCCAAGACACGTGTCGCCGGAATCGTTGGACGAGGCGAGACAGGGGTGATCATAAAGAACTGCTTGTCGACCGTGAACATCAACGCCATAGCGAGCGGAGTCAATGGCGTGGGTGGCATTTTCGGCGCGAACAACAACAATAACATGCGTATCGAGGAATGTATGTTCACGGGCAAAATCTCCAATGTCTTCATGAGTGGAGGCATAGCGGGCGTGGCCGCCAACATCAGCGACTGCCTTACCGAAGGACAGGCGGCCACCATGGCTTCGGTGACGCTCACGGTGGGAGGCAACATCAATACTTCGAGCGCCGGAGGTATAGTGGGAACGGGCAAATTGGTGACCAAGAACTGTATCGTCCGCAACGCGGCATTCTCGGGTGTCACCAGCGCGGCTCTTCCTATATCGGGAATCGCGTCCACATTCCAGAACGACGGTTGCGTCAGGAATTCCGTCGTGGATAACATTCTTCTCAACGGGACGAATGTCCATGGCATAGCCGGCACGGCGCCCAACGGCTCGGGCAGCCATTCGGGCAATTACGCTTCCGCAACCCTCTATTACGAGAATGGAGTTTCGAGCGGATACGCACCTGTCGACGACGCTTCCGGACTCGACGGCGGGCAGAAGGAAAATTCGGAACTCACCCAATCTTTCTACGAATCGTTGAGCTTCGACTTCACCAACATCTGGAAATGGGAGAACAACAAGCCTGTCCTGCGCAACGTAGGTTATAAAGGCACTATGCCTATATAGTAAAACAGCGGGGCTTCCATCATCGAAATGGATGGAAGCCCTGCCCAATACCATCTTTTATTTCATCTAAAGAAGAACGAATATGAAAAAAAGAACAAAAAACATCTCGATTCGTCGTGTGCGATACAGCCAGTTGCTGTTAGGCTGCCTGATCTGGTGCGCCGCTTGCGAACGATCGGAAATAATCCCGCCGGTGAAATCGCCCACGGAAGTGGAAACACCGGATGTTCCGGTGGAAGAGACTACCGTGAAAAAGGGAGTGGGAATGAGTACGTCGACTACGATCGGAGTATGGTGGAAGAACATCATTAACCTGAAGCCCCATTGGTATTATACGTGGGGAACGTTCATTCCCGACAGCCAAATGGACAATGTGCCACAAAATTGCGAATTTGTCCCGATGTTCTGGAATGGGGCGGCAGCGACTCAAGAAAACATCGACAAGCTTAACGCACTGTACGAAGAGGGGAAGATTAGCCACGTACTCGGATTTAATGAGCCTGACTTGACAGGGGAAGCGAATATGTCCGTGGGTGACGCGCTGGCCAAATGGAAATTTATCAGCGACAATCTCAATCCTGGTATCAAGCTCGTCAGTCCGGCAACCTCTTATCCTTCGTTGTCCGAAACCAGCTGGATGGTGCAATTCATGGATGGAGTGGCCGAACAGAATTTGCGTGTGGACTATATGGCCGTACACATTTATCAGCCCAATACGGCATCGCTGTTTACCGATCCCATCAACGCGGTGTATCAACGCTGGGGCAAGAAAGTGTGGGTGACAGAATTTGGCGTGAGGGATGACAATACAGGAGGCGACCTTTCAAAGAATCGCTATACTCCGGCTCAAATGTTGACCTTCGCCCAGTCCCTGCTCCCCCAATTGGAGAGCATGGAAAGCGTGGATCGCTACGCCTGGTTCAACTCTTCACCTACGATGTCAGGACTATGGCCTTGCGCATTGATCGGTGCCGACGGATTGCCGACCGCACTTGGCGATTACTATGGTGCGCTGAATCCTAACTTCGCGATAGCTGCCGCAGGACAATAATATTCGAAATGAGAGGACGACGGAATATCATATTGTCATTGTTTCTATCCATCCCATTATTACATGGGATGGGGCAGCTACCCGCTGATGTGGGCAGTCCCTACCTCGAGACATTTCAGGAAGGATGTGGAGGTCTGGAAATGTCCCAAATATGGAGCATTACGCCAGGCGATGGCGATTATATGTTTTTCGCGTCGAACAGCGGACTGGGCGTGTATGATGGAGTACGCTGGGAGATCTATGCTCCTCAAGGCGGAAGCATCATCAGGAGCCTGTTTTTCGACGTGCGGACAAAGACCCTGTATAGCGGTTCTGTCAACCAGTTTGGCAAATGGAAGCAGGACGAATACGGTAAATTCCGATATACGCCTATCTGGACAAACAAAGAACGCGGCCAGACAATTGAATTCTGGAGACTCAATGTTCCCATAAACAATGGGAAGCACCTGTATGCCCAATCGCATCAGATGATTTTGAGATACGATATGACGTCTCATGAATCCGACACGATAAAGGCTCCCACTGACTTCAGCTATATGCACGTCGTTTCGGGAGACATTTGGGTCCAAGCGAAAGATGCGCTGTATCGCGTCGACATCGAAGAACGGCTTCACGAGATGTGCACCGTGGAAGACCGCGTGATGCACGCCGTACGAAGGGCTATCGACAACAGGGTGTTGCTGTTCCTTGAGCATAAGGGCATCTTCGTATTGTCCGAAGATTACATGCGGATGTCGCCACTGAACGTCGAGACAAACGCGTTGCTTTCGAAAGCGAAGATCTTTACCGCCAGCGAAATGGGCGAGGGACTATACCTGATAGGCACGACCAGCGGAGGTTTGTATATGATGGACGACATGGGGAGTATCATTAAGAATATCGGCGAGAGCGACGGCCTGCCTACGTCTACCGTATTGAGCGTGGGGACCGATAATCGAAAGAACATTTGGATGGGACTTGACGCTGGCGTTTCCCGATTCGATTCTGAAAGCGGGGAGACCTACTTCAGTCCCAAACCTTCCGTCGGCATCATAAGGAGCATACTGCCCTTGCGGGACGAAGTGTATGTCGGTTCCAACCAGGGCGTATTCAAATTGTCTCCGACAGGTGTTTTTAGCCCTGTGGAAAACACGTCAGGCTCCGTATGGTCCATGTACAACATTGGGGGAGAATTGGTATATAATCATGATTTAGGCCTTTTCCGCCTCAGCGAGGAAGGTCCCGTCTTGATCAAGGAAGGGGGAACCACCACATTGGCGCAATCCTATACCAATCCGGCCTTCTTTGTCGGCTCCGACTATTACGGCTTGAGTCTTTACAAGATGGTCGAGGGGAAACTGACATCTTTCGGCAAGATAAAAGACTATGCGGGAACAAGTCGTCACATACTCTTCGATAAATACGGTTATTTGTGGTTGTTGTCTCCCAAGGAGGGTTTCGTCCGCATCACGTTGTCCAAAGACATGTCCGCTGTCGAGGAGGCGAGGTTATACAGCATGTCATCGTCCGCGAACAAGGAATATCTGCTCATGGCGTCACTCGATGACCACATCGTGTATTACGACGGAACAATGCCATACATGTACGATGCGCGGAATCAGGATTTGGTTCCCGATAAAGGTTTGGAGGAATTGTTTCGCGTCTGCGGCGCGGACCTGACCTCAATGAACCAATACGACGACGTATTCTGGTACCAGATGGCCGGAAACATTGGGTGCGTGGTAAGGAAGGGAAATGTACTTGAGAAGATTCCCGGGATATTCTCGCACATCTACAACAAGCGAATCTCTCCTTTCGTAACCCGACTGGGCGCGAGTACTTATGCCGTGGGGTATCAAGGAGGCATGGCTTTCTACCGGGCTGGCCACTCGGAGCCGAATCACCTCTCCCTACGCTACGCCGAAGGAATTGGAGTCGGGGAGCCTCTCTACCATGATTTCGGCCGCGACCGTTTTCAGCTACCCTACAACAAGAAGATACTCAATATTTATCCGGTTGGAATGAACGCGGATCACGTGGTCGAGTTTCGCGTGATGGAAGCCGACACCGCGTGGACCAAAGAAACTGTCGCCAATTTCCTCACCCTTACCAATCTTGAATCGGGGACGTACACGATACAGTTACGGAACGCCAACGATACAGGTTGCGCACCGGCTCAAATTGTTGTCGAGGTGGGGGTCCCGTGGTACATAAGCAATCTGATGATTGTTGTGTACCTATCCATGCTCGGCGGCATCATTTACTTGATATCCCTCTTCTACAAGCGGAAAACGGAGAAAGAGAAAAGACGCATCGAACGCATCAAGCAGGCACAGGTGGAGAAGCTGGAGAAAGAGGTGTTGAGCCTGGAAAAAGACAAATTGGAGATCGAACTGAAGGAAAAAGACAAGCGATTGGCTTTCATCACAATGAACGGTGTCAAGCGCAACAACCTGATGAACGAGCTGAAGCAAGAGATGCTGGATGTCGGTCAGTTCGACCTGAGCAAGGAGGCTAAGCAAGCCATAAGAAAGGTCATAAAGAGAATCGAGGGGGAGCTGTCTCGAGAGGATGATTGGGAAATGTTCGAGCAATACTTCGATGTCGTGTTCGGTGGATTGCTGGGACGACTCTCTATCAGATACCCCCAGTTGTCGAAAGGCGACCTGAAACTATTGGCCTGCCTGAAGCTCAACCTGAACAATAAAGAGATGGCGAATCTATTGAACATTTCATATCGAAGCGTGGAAATGGCTAAATACCGACTGCGCAAGAAACTCAATCTGGAGGCTAATGACAATTTTAGCCTAATCATCAACGAAAAGAATTAATAATCCATTTAGATGCTAATATTTATGAACAAAGTTCGTGTTTTATCAGTATTATTGCTGTTCTGCTCATGCTGTAGCCTTGTCGCGCAGCAACAAAGCGGCGGGTCTACAGCTGTTGTAACCGTGAAAGGCATTGTTACCGATTCGCAAACCGGGGAGGCCTTGATCGGGGTATCCATCGCGTACAAGGGTACGGATACCACGATAGGCACGGTCACCGATATCGACGGCCGCTACTCGATCAATGTTCCCGCCGGTGGCACGCTTACGTTTAGCTACGTAGGATATGCTCCGAGGGAAGTCCGCGTCACATCCGGGGGAGACATGAACGTGCGATTGGAATCGGACAGTGAGCTGGACGAAGTCATCGTCATTGGTTACGGCGTACAGAAGAAGAGCTTGGTCACCGGTGCCATAACCTCCATTTCGGTCAAGGACTTGGAGCAAACAGGATTGATGCGTGCCGACCAGGCCATGCAGGGTCGCGTGCCCGGCGTGACGGTGATGAATAACAGTGGACAACCCGGAGCGGCCGTCAGCATACGCATTCGTGGGGCCGGCACGAACAATAGCACCGATCCATTGTATGTGGTCGACGGTTTCATCATGGGCAACATTGAGTCCCTCAACCCTGGAGATATAGAATCCATGGAAGTGCTGAAAGACGCCGCGTCGGCCGCCATATACGGAGCGCAAGGTGCCAATGGGGTGGTGCTGATAACGACCAAGAAAGGTAAGGATGGAGAGAACCGGATTGAATATTCGGGTTCGTACGGAGTGCAAAACCCGCGGCGTTACCTTGACCTGCTGGACGCGACAAGCTATGCGCGTATCATGAACGAGTCGGCTTACAATTCGGGAAAGGCTTTGCCTTATACGGAGGCAGAAATCGCTTCGTTCGGGAAAGGCACCGATTGGCAGAGGGAGATCACGAACAAGAACGCGCCCATCACCAACCACCAATTGTCGATATCCGGAGGAAACAAGAAGTACATCTACAACTCCTCGCTGTCGTACTTCATGCAGGAGGGTATCATCGCGCCGAAGAAGTCGAAATACGAGCGCTACACGGCTCGTCTCAATTTTGAGTCGACATTCTTCAACGGGATATTGAAAGTAGGCACCACGTCGGACGTGTCGCACGTGAAGCGGCAATCCATCGCGTCCAACCAAGGCAACTCGGGGCCTATATCATCGGCTATCAACATCGATCCTATCACTCCCGTGTACGACGACATGGGCGACTTCGGCATATCCCCGTATGTGGCCACGGAGGTGGTAAACCCTGTTGCCCGCATATACTATACGCACGGGTCGTCCAGCTATACGCGCATCAACCTGATGGGTTTCGCGCAGCTATCGTATAAGGGCTTTACGCTAAGGTCCAACATAGGTGAGGTGATCAACTATACCGAGTCGAGAGGATATACACCCTTGTATCGCCTGAACAGCTCAAATTTCACCAATAGCACGGGCGTGAGCAAATCCATGGCGCAAAACTTCTACTACAACAACGACAATACGCTGACGTATGCCAACAAGATAGACGTGCACAATTTCTCTGCCATGATAGGCAATTCGGTACGTACGGGAAACGGTACGGATGTCTCTGCCAGCAAGCAAGGATTGCTGTACGATGATCCCGAATACGCGTATATCGCCTTGGCCAAGACACAAGGAAGCGACGGTGCTGGTGGCAGTACGTTCAAGCAGGCGTTCGTCTCCTATTTCGGCCGCATGAGCTATGACTTCGACAGCCGCTATATGCTGACGGCTACGTTCCGGGCCGACGGCTCGTATCGCTTCGGGCCGAACAACCGTTTCGGTTATTTCCCCTCAGTCTCGGCGGGTTGGAACGTGACGAACGAGAAGTTCATGAAAAGCGCGAAATGGCTGGACATATTGAAATTTCGGGTGAGCTGGGGGCAGACGGGTAACGACGCGCTGGACGACTGGCAATACGTGTCCACCATCGGTACGTGGGGCAAGACGTACTACTTCGGCGACGACGAGCAAGCCATAGGGGCCTCGCCCGGACGAACGGCCAACCCCGACCTGAAATGGGAGACATCCGAGCAATTGAACATCGGCATCGATGCCCGGTTCTTAGGCCATTTCACTACGACCATCGATTTGTATCGCAAGACGACGAAAGACTTGCTGGTTATCGTTCCCGCACCCATGTACATTGGCAACCAGCCTCCTTGGGGCAACGCGGGCAGCGTGCGCAACCAGGGCATAGAGTTCAGCTTGGGTTACCGGAAGGACTTGAAGAAGGACTGGTCGATCGACGTCAGCGGGAACATCGCTTACAACCAGAATAAAGTATTGGAAGTGGGCAACGAGAACGGATACATCACGGGAGGCAGCATGATACAGATGCAGAATCTGCTCATGATGGAGCCGGGGCAACCGATAGGCTATTTCTACCTGAACAAAACGTTGGGTGTCTTCCAAAACCAAGCCCAGATAGATGGCTACCGCAGTTCGGATGGCACGCTGATCCAGCCCAAGGCCAAACCCGGTGACCTTATATTCAAGGACAGGAACGATGATGGCGTGATCGATATCCTCGATCGCGAATACTGTGGAAGCCCCCATCCCAAGTTCAACTTTGGTCTCAATTTCTCCACCAAGTTCAAGAGCTTCGACTTCAGCATGTTCTGGACCGGACTTGCCGGATACAAGATATTCAACGGGCTGCGGCGTTGGGACTTGCAGACAAGCAACTTCCAGACCACCGTCATGAATCGCTGGCACGGAGAAGGCACGTCGAACACCTATCCGCGCGTCACTTCCGACGACCAGAACGGTAACTTCACCACCGCGTCCGACTTCTTCCTTGAGGACGGATCGTTCTTGCGACTGAAGGACATCTCGCTGGGTTACACGTTCGACTGGCTGAAGCGCTACAACGTAAGGCAATGCCGGATATACGTGTCGGCCCTCAACCTGCTGACATTTACCAAGTACACGGGCTACGAGCCTGAAGTGACGGGCGGCGTCCTGTCCCAAGGTATCGACAGGGGAGTGTACACGCAGCCCAAGACCTTCACGGTAGGTTTGAATCTCTCTTTCTGAACAAAACTGATAAATAGGAAACGATATGAAAAAGCAGATAAAATATATAGTCGTCCTGGCAGCTCTTCTGCTGACGAGCGCTTGCAACGGCTTGCTCGACCTGAATCCAATTACCGAGGAATTGGAAACCAATTATTACAAGAACGAGCAGGAGTGTTTCTCGGCTCTGGTATCCGTCTACGACGTGTTGCAATGGGGAGCCGTGAACACGCCCGGCAGCGGAGCGGGCAGCATTCCTTTCGAATGGATTAGCGAAATCATGGGCGACCGCTGCTACGCCGGTGGCGACAATGCCACGGACGGGGCTACCATGGAGCGCTTCAACAGGGGGACCCTAAATGGCGACGTGACGAACGTGCGCTCCCTTTGGAGGAAATATTACTCGGGCATATATCGGGTCAACTTATTGCTGGAGAAATTGCCCACGGCCAACTTCGAGAAAGAACAACTGCGGGAACGCTATGCCGCCGAGGCCAAATTCCTGCGCGCCTATTTCTATTTCGACATGGTGCGGCTGTTCGGGAATATCCCTCTCATCACAAAAGCCTTGTCCAGCAGTGAGTTTGTGCAGGAGCAGGCTCCGCCCGGAGCGGTCTATTCGCAAATAGCGACTGATCTGCGGGAGGCCATGGCCGTGCTCCCCGCTTACAAAGACCTTCCTGCCGTGGAGTTAGGCCGGGTGACCAAAAGCGCGGCGCAAGGATTGTTGATGCGCGTATGGCTGTACTATACGGGATACTATGACCAGAGCCAATTGGGCGATATCTCTTTGGCGAATATCATAAGCATCAGCGAGGATTTGATATACCAGAGCGGACATGGGTTGTTGCCCCGATACGGCGATTTGTTCTCTCCGTTGAACAAGAACAACGCCGAGTCGGTGTTCGAGATCCAGTTCTCCGAGAAGTCTTATCAAGGATGGGACAACAGCAACCGCGAGGTGGCCGACGGCAACCTCTCCGTACTGCTGTGGTCGATGCGCCTGAACGCCGGGGATAAATCCAAGTACGCCGACGGTTGGTCGTTCGCCCCGATCTCGAAAGCATATTATGCCCTGTTCAGCGACCAGGACGAACGCAAGGCCGCCTCTTTTGTCGTGCCTGCCGACGAAGGGGTTAATTACAAGCCGGGCTATCAAGATGGAGGGATATTCCCCCGTAAATGGGCGGCCCTGAAAGAGTTTCAGTCGAACAAAGGCGATGTCCGCGTGAACTATCCCTACAACAATCCGGTCATTCGCTTTTCGGACATCCTGCTGATGGCTTCCGAACTGAACCTGCGAGGTGGAGATTCGGGCAAAGCTTTGGAGTATTACAGGAGGGTGCGCGAAAGGGCGATGGGCACCGCGGCGGCCGTCACCACGGTCAACATAGACCTCATCTACGCCGAGCGGGAACTCGAGTTCGCGTGCGAAGGACTCCGATATTGGGACTTGATGCGTCGCGGATTGGATTATGCCAAGCAGTGCATTGACGAGACCGATCCCGAAGGCATCTTCGTACAACGCTTCAATTACGAGGCACAGGGCTTGCTGCCCATACCGACCTCGGAAATAGTGAACAGCAACTATACCCTCAAACAGAATCCGGGATATAATTAATCACCTCAAAAAAATAACGGATATGAAGAAGATCACATTATTTATAAGTATATGCCTCGCGAGCGTGTGGGCCTGCACGCCGGTGAATCCCGACATGGACTTTGCGCCGATACCCGACGACGGACGTATCAAGGTGGTCGACATGGCCGACGACAACTCGTTCATGTTCGTCAACGGCCTCTTGGGAGAGGTGCTTCCCCCAACGTGGGACTTGGGCAACGGACAGACCGCGGTTGGCGATACGGTATATGCCGGATACGCCTTCACGGGCATGTACACGGTAACCATGACCTATTACGACGGGACGAAAGACGTGACCGTGTCCAGGGAGATCAAAATCACGCAAGACAATATGGCCTTGGTCAACGACCCCGTCTACGAATTCCTCACCGGCGGCGTGGAGGCCGCCGGGGGCAAGACGTGGGTGCTCGACTCCTTGCGTACGGGACACGTGCGCTTGTGGAAACGCCAGCAAGGGCAGGAATCCGACGACAAGAAAGCGCCTTTGTTCTATGCCGAGACGGGTATGTACGACGACGAAATCACCTTCAAGCTGCTGGGCGCTGAGTGCGTGTACGAGAATCATGGGAAATCCTATTCCCATGGCGGCACCATAGACGGCATAGCCCAATACCGCATAGAACAGTTGAGGCAGATGGGCGTGGTCACGGGAGTGACTTCTTCGCCCAAAGGTGACTTCATCGTCAACTACACCCCAGGGGCGCAACCACAGAAATGGTCGATCACCAAGCGCGAGTCTGGCGGGAAAGAATACTACTACCTCAAGCTATCGGGTGGCGCGTACATGTTCTTCTACCGCGGTAATTCCCCTTCCGACATCGAGTACCGGATCGATTCCATTTCCGAGAATTACCTGCGGGTGGTGCACGAAGAGACCTCTCCCGCCTCGCGGGCCACGGCCCGATGGGAAGACCATTATCTGCTCGTGCCCAAAGGCTATCCCATAGAGTCTGAGACACCGGCCGAAGAGCCTGCTCCGAAGGAAGACAGTTTGAATGAGGGGTTCGAGAACGCGTCCAAGTCGCTGACATTCATCCTGTCGGATATGGGAACGAATCCTTGGGGCTTGCCCACCTATTCCGTAGTGAGAAGCGTGAATATCTCCGCAGTGAACACGTCCGATTCCATCGTCCGTGTGGTGAGGGGAACCGGGAACGACGAGCGGCTGACGCTGACCAGGGATTACACCCTCGACCTCACGACCAAGAATCGCCTGAAGATGCAGGTGTTCTTACCCACCACGAACAACTACGACGGGGTGAACCTCAAACCTACGGTTGCGGTAAGTCTTGCCGACAGCAAGAACGCCGCGTTGACCGTGACCCAGACGCAAACCGTGGCATCGGCCAATTATGGCAAATGGATCGAGTTGGAGTTCGACTTCTCGGGCAGCGCGGCCATAACCACGTTCAACACTTGGGTCATACAATTTGGCGGGCAGTACGCGAAGGGGACCAGCGCGAATCCTGGCATTTTCTATTTCGACAATATCGAATTAACGGATTAATCATTATATAAACAGAATAGCGCAATGACTTTTAAAAGAACAGCATTACTATTGGCAGTTTTATTCATCAGCCTCTTGTCCTTCGCCCAAACGGCGAAGGACGCCCGTCCTCTTCTCCAGAACGTATATGGCCGTGCGCACAGCAGCCTAAACGGTTATTGGAATTATTTGGTCGATCCTCTCGAAACGGGGTATTACGACTATCGTCGTCGTCCTACCTCCGACGGCTTCTTCAAGGATCACCAGGTGGACAACATAAAGACATATAAGGAATACGATTTCGACACCTCTCCCGTGATGCCTGTGCCGGGCGACTGGAACACGTTTGCCGACAATCTGTTCCTGTACGAGGGCACCCTTTGGTTCAGGCGACAGTTTCAATACGTCCCGAAAGCCGGTACGCGGGTTTATCTCTACTTCGCCGGCGCCAACTACGACACCAAAGTCTACCTCAACGGAGAGAAGGCGGGCGAACACGAGGGAGGCTACACGCCCTTCAACCTCGACGTGACCGACCTCGTCAAGCCCGGACGCAACAGCCTGGTGGTGAAGGTCGACGACAAGCGTAGGGCCGATGCCGTACCGACCAACAACTTCGATTGGTTCAACTACGGCGGCATCACGCGCGACGTGCTGTTGGTGGAGTTGCCGCAGACATTCATCCAGTCGTACAAGGTGCAGCTGAAGAAGGGAAGCGACAACGTGCTGGAGATGAAGGCTTGGATGTCCGGCAAGCAGGCGGGACAGAAGGTCGAGATAGAGATCCCCGAACTCAAGGTCAAGCGAAGCTTGGTCACCGACGCCACCGGCTATGCCTCGGCCGAAGTGAAGGCCACCCCGAAGCTTTGGTCGCCCGAGAATCCCAAGCTGTATGCCGTGAAAATATCGTCAGCCACCGATGCCGTCACCGACGAGCTGGGCTTCCGGACGATCGAGACCCGGGGACGCGAGATATGGCTCAACGGCAAGTCCATCTTCCTGAAAGGAATCAGCATACATGAGGAGGCTGCCTTCCGTAACGGCCGCGTGTTCAGCGCCGAGGAAGATCTCACGTTGCTGAGCTGGGCGAAGGAGCTGGGATGCAACTACGTCCGCCTGGCCCACTACCCGCACAACGAGCAGATGGTGCGCCTCGCCGAGAAGATGGGACTGCTCGTATGGTCCGAGATTCCGGTCTACTGGACTATTCACTGGGAAAAGGACTATGTTTTCGAGAACGCCCTGAACCAGTTGGACGAGATGATTGAACGGGACCAGAACCGGGCGAACGTCTTCGTGTGGTCTATCGCCAACGAGACACCACATGGCGACGCGCGCGACAAGTTCCTGTCCTCTCTGGCCCGGCACGCCAGGGAGAAGGACGATACCCGGCTGATAAGCATGGCCATGGAGCGGAACGACAAGTCGAAGGAGGTGCTGTCCATCCGCGACAACATGAGCCAATACGTGGACATCGTGAGCGTGAACCAATATGTGGGCTGGTACGACGGCCTCAACGAAAAGATCGACCGCGTGAGGTGGGAGGTGGATTACGACAAGCCGCTGATGATAAGCGAGTTTGGCGGAGGAGCCGTGGCGGGATACCATGGCGAGGCCAACCAAATATGGACGGAAGAGTATCAAGCGGAGCTGTATCGCAAAACCCTGAAGATGATCGACGAGCGGATGGGTTACGTGGCAGGCATATCGCCCTGGGTGCTGAAAGACTTCCGCTCCTCGCGCCGATTGCTTCCCAACATCCAGGACGGCTTCAACCGCAAGGGGGTAATCTCCGACCGCGGCCTGCGCAAACAAGCGTTCTACGTGTTACGGGATTGGTATTCCTCCAGATAGACACCTGGTACGCCACATTCGGTGTCACCGACAAAGCCCCATGTTCATCCCGAAAGAGAAGCGAGTGAGCATGGGGCTACGTCTTTTCGAAGCGCGGAAGGGTTCTTCTCCTCGCGCGTTCTTCATGCCATTCGCGTGAACGGTTTGCGGGGGTTCACCACAGAGGACACAGAGTTGCACAGAGGTTTTTTGTAATGATTGGCGTGTAATGGCGTGCCGCGTCTCGTCATTCGAGAACCATTGAATCTGGGCATTCGCTACATAAAAACTCTGTGCAACTCTGTGTCCTCTGTGGTGAACTCCCGCAAATCACTAATCACTTTTTTAGTTTTTCGCTCCTCGTCATCGATATTATCTATTTGTGCCGTAGCTATTTACCTTGTTTGCTCCTTTAGATTTTCTTTCGATGGGTCTTGTCGGGTCAACTGTTCTGCGTACATTTGTGGCAGCAGAAGAAAAACGTGTGTTAATCAATAAAGCTAATAGTATGAATGTAAAAAGGACCATTTATCGTTGTTTGCGCCGGCAGGTATGCGCACTGGCCGGATTATTTTTCGCGGTGACATCCTTTGCCCAAGACGAGATGACGGTGACCGGCAAGGTGACCGACACGCGGGGCGAAGCGGTGATCGGCGCGTCCGTCGTGGTGAAGGGAAGCTCCCAGGGCACCATAACCAACATCGACGGCGAATACTCCATCGGAGGGGTACGGAGTTCGTCCACCCTGCTCTTTTCCTTTATAGGATACCGGGAACAAGAGGTGCCCGTAGAAGGCCGCTCCACCATCAACGTGACGCTGCAGGAAGACGTGCAGGCGCTCGACGAGGTGGTGGTGGTAGGCTACGGCTCGCTCAGCCGCAAGGAACTCTCCAGCTCCATCGTGCAGGTGGACAAGTCGAAGTTCATGCAAGGGCCGATGAACAACCCCATGGAGATGCTGACGGGTAAGGTGGCGGGTCTCACCGTGAACACTACCTCGCCGGCCGACCCTAACGGCGGATCGTCGCTCCAGATACGCGGCGCCACCTCGCTACAGGCGGGCAACGACCCATTGGTGGTGATCGACGGAGTGGCCGGAGGCGACATCCGCAACCTGGCCGCGCAGGACATCGAGTCGATCACCGTGCTGAAAGACGCCGCCTCGTCGGCCATATACGGCACGCGTGGCGCCAACGGCGTGGTGCTCGTCACCACACGCAAGGGAACCAGCGAACAGGGCAGGACGCAGGTGACCTACGACAGCTGGTTTGGCGTGAACTTCGCCAAGGCGAAGCCCGACATCCTCTCGCCCGACGAGTTCAGGCGCTCGCGCCGCGGCACCGACTACGGGTACGACACCGACTGGTACAGCCTGCTGATGCGCGACTTCTCGTACGACAACAACCAATACCTCTCCATCGACGGCAGCCTCAAGAACGGCTACTACGGCGCCTCGATCAACTACATCAAGCGTACGGGTCTCGATATACGCAGCGGACGTGAGGAATTTGGCGCCCGCTTCGTGGTGAACCAGCGCGTCATGGACGGCCTGCTCGAGCTGAACGCCTCGCTCAGCGGCCGCCGCGTGAACGAGGAGTGGGGCAACGGCGGGCTGTTCGACGCCGCCATGACCATGAACCCCACCATGCCCGTACACAACGCCGACGGCACCTACTTCCAGCCCACCTCACCCACCGGGGCCACCAACCCCGTGCAGACCATGAAGGAGATCACCAACAACGGACAGCGGGCCTACCTCCTCGGCACCGCCGAGGCCAAGCTCAACCTGCTGCGCACCGAGAAGCACCTCCTCAACACCACCCTGAGCTACTCGCTCCACTACAACGACCTCAAGCAGCAATACTACACCCCATCGACCGCCGGCGAGTCGTACTGGAACGGATACAAGGGACGCGCCAACGTCACCTACCAGAAGTGGTGGATCAACCGCGTGGAGTGGACGGCCAACTACTCCCTCGACCTGGGCGAACACAAGCTCAAGGCCATGGCGGGATATAGCTACGAGGAGAACCAATGGGAGCGCCTCTTCGCCGAGAACAGCGACTTCAACTTCGACAACATCGCCGTCAACGACCTCGCCGGAGGAAGCTACCTCGGCGAAGGGAAGGCGTTGATGGACAGCGGCAAGTCGATCGACAAGCTCATCGGCGTCTTCGGGCGGGTGAACTACAACTGGCGCGACCTCATCTACGCCTCCGCCTCCATCCGCCACGAGGGAGCCACCAAGTTTGGCGCCAACCACAAATGGGGATCGTTCCCCTCCGTGTCGCTGGCGTGGGAGATGGCCAACATGGAGTTCCTGTCGCCCTACAAAGACGAGGTGCAGAGCCTCAAGCCGCGCATCTCCTACGGCGTGACGGGACGGTCGGGATTCGACAACTACCTGTCGCTGGCCACTTACAGCTCCTACACCAACGCGCAGATAGGCAACAACGCCACCTACCTCATGGACGGGGCATGGGTGACGGGCTACGCCCCCTCGAACAACGCCAATCCCAACCTGGCGTGGGAGAAGAGCACCAGCCTCAATATCGGCGTCGACTTCGCCCTCTTCAACCGCGTCCGCGGTTCGGTGGAGTGGTTCGAGCGCCAGTCGAAAGACCTGCTCTACAACTATACAGCCCCGCAGCCGCCCTACGTCTTCTCCACCATCCTGGTGAACGTGGGCACCACCAAGAACACCGGCGTGGAGCTGTCGCTCGAAGGCGACGTCTTCACCCAGACACCCGTGAAGTGGACCACCGGCGTCAACTACTCCTACGGCACCACCAAGCTCACCAAGCTCTCCGACAGCTTCTACAAGGCCTCCTACGTCGACCTCTACCTGAAGGCGGGCGTGGGCACCAACGAGTACTTCTTCAGGGTGCAGGAAGGCAGCAAGGTGGGGCAGTTCTACGGCTACCAGTACGCCGGCATGAGCGAGGACGGGCTGATGCTGGTGTACGACAACGACGGCGGCACCGTGCCCGTAGGGCAAGCCGATCCCGCCTACAAACGCTACATCGGCAATGCCGCCCCCACCTCGTTCCTCTCGTGGAACAACACGCTGCGCTGGAAGTCGTTCGACCTGAGCCTCTCCTTCAACGGGGCGTTCGGGTTCAACATTTTCAACATGCGCCGCTACGGCATGGGACTCAAGGGAGCCGGGACCGACAACGTGTTGCGCAGCGCCTACCTCGAGGACGCGTATATCACCACCGGCGGCGGCGTCATCTCCTCGTTCTTCCTCGAGAAGGGCGACTTCTTCAAGCTCGACAACGTGACGCTGGGCTACAACTTCACCCCCAAGCCCAATAAATACATCGCCGGACTGCGCGTCTACGCCACGGCGAAGAACCTGTTCACCCTGACCGGATACAGCGGCAACGATCCCTCCATCGTGACGCTCAACGGACTCACGCCCGGTGTCGACGAGAACAGCGCCTACCCGCAGGCCACGCAAGTGAGCGTGGGACTGAACATCCGCTTTAAATGACGTAATGAACGAACTTAGATTGATGAATTTATGAAACGATTGAAAGATACCTATCTATGGAGCGCCGCGGTGGCGCTGTCGCTCACCCTGAGCGGCTGCTTCGACCTCACCGAAGAGGTGTTCGACCGCGTGGACAGCACCATTTACTACCAGAACGAGAGCAACGTGAAGAGCGCCGTGTCGAGCATATACTCCAAAGCGGCCACCAGCTACGCCGAATACTTCTACTACATGCAAGAGTTCTCGGCCGACCAGGTAGCCTGGCGCACCTGGAACGGTGGGCTGTGGGGCTACGACGAAGGAGCCAAGACCGTGTTCTCCACGCATACGTGGACGGCCGAGGCCACCATCATACGCTCGGCGTGGGAGTTCGCCTGGACCACCATCGGCCTGTGCAACACCGTCATCGTCGACCTCAGCAATATCGACCCCGCTACCATCGGCATGACCGCCGAGAGCCTCGCCGCCTACATCGGCGAGGTGCGCACGCTCCGCGCCTGGGCCTACTACAACATTTTCGAGATATGGGGCGGATCCTTGCCCCTCAATACGCAGCCCGCCGACGGCAGCGACCTGCCGCCCACGGCCGATCCCGACTTCGACACCAGTTGCAAGCTCATCTACGACTTCATCGCCACCGAGCTGGACGAGGCCTACCCGGCCATGCTCACCAACTCGGTGAACCGCATGAACCAGGCGGCCAACCGCATGATCAAGGCTCGCCTGCTGCTCAACGCCGGGATATTCATCGGCGAGGAGCGCTTCGGTGAGTGCGCCACGCTCTGCCAACAGATCATCGGCGGACAGTATGGCACCTATTCGCTGGCCACCGACTTCCGCGACATCTACTCCATCACCAACACCGAATGTCCCGAGGTGGTGATGGCCTTCGCCTGCGAGAACGGCAAGCTCAACCTGGGATGGATGCGCACCACCATGTGGCCCTACAACATCTGGGACTACTTCGGGGGAACTTATAGTCAAAGTCCGTGGAACTGCGTCTGCATCGTGCCGTCGTACGACAACTCGGGACAGGTGCAGACCTCGGGCGGCAGCACGGGAGCCGCCTGCTTCCTCGACGCTCCCTACGGCGACAAGCTGGGCGCGGTGTACGAACGCTTCGACGACCGCGACATCCGCAAGCAGACCTATATGGTCGACAGCCGCAACGAGTGGAACGGCGGACTCTTCCTCAAGGGCGCCATACGCGCCAACTACGGCACGGGCGACGCCTTGCTGGCCGATGCCGACCGCGACGGGCAACCCATTGTCTACGTCGACCAGGTGGGCACGTTCATGAACCTCGGCCGCAACCTCGAGACGGTGATGTCGCCCCGCTGGGGAGAGACCACCTCGGGCTACCGCTTGGTGAAATATCCCGTCTACCCCACCTCGGCGGGCATCGACTTTCAGGACATCGACCAGGTGGAGTTCCGCCTGAGCGAGGTGTACTATATGCTCGCCGAGTGCCAGATGCGGGGCGGCGACGCCAACCTGGCCAAGGAGACGGTGAACGAGGTACGCGAGCGCTACTTCAGCGCCGGCGACTGGGCTACGGTGAAAGACCAGCCCGGACATGGCTTCACCGCCTTCGACCTCGACTGGATGCTTAGCCAGTGGGGCATCGAGTTCCTCGAGGAGGGACGTCGGCGCCGCACCGACCTGCGCCGCTTCGACAAGTTCACGCAGGGACAGTGGTGGTTCTTCGGCCGCACGCAGGACGACGGGGTAGCCTATCCCGCCACCCGCGACCGCAAATACGAGTGGTTCCCCCTGCCGGCCTCGGCCTTGCTGGTGAATCCCGGACTGATCCAGAATCCTAACTATTAACGCAACAAACGTATGAAACGAGCCATATACTTATTCCTGCTTCCCCTGCTCGCCCTGATCGGCGCGTGCGACAAGGAAGCGATCGTGTTCGACGTGGAGCAGCCACAGTTCGAACTCAAGGAGAACGCCATCCTGTTGGAGGTCATCCTGCCCATCGGCAGCGCGGCCGACGACAGCTACTACATCGTGGGCGCTTTCAACGGTGGCGCCGCGGCCGCCGTGGGCAATCCCACCTGGATGCTCGAGAAGGCCACCGGCAGCGACTCGAAATGGGGCATCTACCTCATGCCCGAGACGTTCGTCGACGGCAAGACGCTGGCCGACGGCTTCTACTTCGTCTCCGCCGCGCAAGGCGAGGAACGGAGCGTGCGGAACGAGGCGATGAGCCACACCCTCAACGTCGGCCTAGGAAGTCGGACCAACGTCTTCGTGGACCGTTGGGCGAAGTACTTCGACGCGCCCGAGGAGGGCGGCGGACACGACGGCAACGTGGTCTACATACAGAACGCCTCGAGCTGGACGGCCCTCGCCCTCTACGGGTGGAAAGAAGGCACGCCCGATACCGACATCCTCGGCGGGTGGCCGGGCAAGCAGCCCAGCGGCACGGAGGTGATCAACGGTATCACCTTCACCTACTTCGACCTCGGAGAGGAGAAGGCCGATCTCACGGGCGTCAACATCATCGTGAACAACAATAACAATGGGTCGCAGTTCGACGTGGCTACCATCGACTTCAACAAGACCTACTACTTCCGCCTTACCGACGCCGCCATCACCGCCACCGACCCCAACGCCAGCTACCGCATCTACGTGGACAACCTCACCGGATGGGACGCCCTCACGCTCAGCATCGGCGGGGCCGACTGGCCGGGCATGGAGCCGATGGGCAGCGTGGAGCAGAACGGAGTGACGTACACCTACTTCGAGACCTCCATGGACCTCATGGGACAGAACATCGACCTCTGGTTCAACAACGGCAAGGAGACCGGCGACGCCGGCGTGAAGGAGATGGTCACCAAGCAGATCCTCTTCAGCCGCGACTACTACTTCATGCTCACCGCCGACGGCATCAACGAGGTGGACCCCGCCACACACCGCGGATACAGCGTCTACGTGGACAACACCGCCGGATGGGGCACCACCATCCTCTACGGCTACAACGACAGCAACACGCCGCTGGCCGGAGCAGGATGGCCGGGCATGCAATCCACGGGCACGGCCGACGTCAACGGAGTGGCGTTCACGCAGTTCGCGTTGTCGCGCGCCGAGAACGGGAAGACCTACAACTTCATCTTCAACAACGGCGCCGGACTGCAATTCGACGCACCTGCGTCGGTGACCATCGACCACGACATCTATTACGCCATCTCGGCCACGGGTGTCACCGAGATCGACCCCGGCAGCTACGGCAAGGCGTACAGCATCTACATCGAGGATCTCTCCGGCTGGGGAGGCACGCTCAACCTCTACGGGTATAGCACCGACAACCCACAGCTGGGCGACGATGCCGGATGGCCGGGCCTGCAACCCGTCGAGACGGTCGACATCAACGGCACCAATTACCTGCGCTACCAGCTCTCGCCGGTCAACACGGGCAATACGTATAACCTCATGCCCAACGGCAACGGAGGACAGCAGGACATCCCGGGCTTCACCATCAACCGCGACTACTACCTGCAGTTCGACGGAACCACGCTTACCGAAGTGGGCGCGCACCTCTACGTGCTCGACCAGACGACGTGGGGTGGACTGTCGGTCTACAGCTGGGGCGACGTGGAGCTGGCCGGATGGCCCGGGCTACCCATGACCGAGACACGCGAGGTGGAGGGCGTCACCTACAAGTACCTCGACCTGTCGGCCAACGTGCTGAAGAACGTGAACCTCATCTTCAACAGCGGAACGGGCACGCAGCTGCCCGACCTGTCCGTGCGGCTACTGGGCGACATCTTCGTCCGCATCGACGACGCGGGCACCGAGCTGTTGCCGAAACCATAAAGAGAGTATTTTACGCGAACATCCCCGCCAAGGTAGCTCCCCGGCGACGAGCCGGGGGCACCTTGGCATTAATCCTACACTGACGAAGGAATGAAGAAATTACTGAATATCTCCCTTATGCTGATGCTGCTCCTCTGGAGCTGCGGCAGCGGCAACGGCGGCGACGAGCCGCAGCCCGGGCCAACCCCCCCTGACGGGACAGAAGAGGCGACGGATGGCTATGTCATCTACGAGGCCAATCCCGGACTGTTCGGCACCTCGCAAGCGTTGAACGCCTTGCGGGGGCAGCTCGACCGCATCGGGCGCCTCGGCGTCAACGTGCTCTGGCTCATGCCCATCTACGAACAAGGCGAGGTCAAGGCCGTCGGCTCGCCCTACTGCGTGCGCGACTACCGTGCGCTGAAACCCTCGTACGGCACGATGGCCGACCTCAAGGCGCTGGTAGGCGCCGCGCACGCCAAAGGGATGATGGTGATACTCGACTGGGTGGGCAACCACACCTCGTGGGACAACGCTTGGATCACCGAGCATCCCGACTGGTACTCCAAGGACGCCAACGGCGACATCATCTCCCCGCCGGGCACCAACTGGGGCGACGTGGCCGACCTCAACTACGATAGCCGGGAGATGCGCGCGGCCATGCTCGACGCCATGACCTACTGGGTGACCGAGGCCGACATCGACGGATTCCGCTGCGACTATGCCGAGGGCGTGCCCGCCGACTTCTGGAAGAGCGCCCTCACCGCCCTGCGCGCGGCCAAGGGCAGCGACCCGCTGCTGATGCTGGCCGAGAGCGGAAACGCCTCGCTCTACGACGCCGGCTTCGACATGATCTACGCCTGGAACTTCGCCTATCGCCTGCAAAGCGTCTACGGCGGAAGCACCAGCGTGTCCGACCTATACAGCACCTCCAGCGCCGAGCTGGCCACGGCCACCAACGGCAAGACGCTGATGCGCCACATCACCAACCACGACATGGCCAACGAAGCCTCGCCGCTCGCGACCTATCGCTCGGCCGAAGGGGCTTTCTCGGCCTTCGTGGCCAATGTCTCGATGGGCGGATGCCCCATGATATACAGCTCGCAGGAGGTGGCCTACCCGTCGCCGCTCTCGTTCTTCGTCGACCGCACGATGGACTTCACCGCCAACCCCGGCTACCAGGCCGACTACGAGAAGCTCATGGGTCTGTACCGCGGCTCGCCCGCCTTGCAGCACGGCACGGTGAAGCTATATAGCACGGGGCGGGCGGTGTGTGCCTACCGCGTGTCGGCCACCGAGAAGATACTCGTGCTGGTCAACACCGCCGGCAGCGCGGAGGTCGTCAACCTGCCCATGGAGCGGGTGGGCGACAAGGCTGTCGATATGTGGACGGGAGCCTCCACCACGTTGTTGCGAACCATGGAGCTGGCGCCCTACGAATACCACATCTGGAAAATAGAATGACCTTCGACGCCATGAAACGAACATCCCTACTCCTCCTCTCGCTCGTGCTTCTCTCCATCGAGCTGGCGGCGGGCTTCGAACCGTGTCCGCCCGCGTCGACCCAGACGCTCGCCTCGCCCGACGGGAACTTCGCGCTCACCTTCACCCTGCGGGCCGACGGCCAGCCCGCGTATCGCCTCGACTACAAGGACCAGCCCGTGGTAACCGAGAGCCAACTGGGACTGCTCACCGACGAGGCTGAGCTGGCCACCGGCTTCAGGCTCGCCGACGTCGCCCGGCAGACGGTGGACCAGACGTGGAAACCTGTCTGGGGAGAGTACAGCGAGGTGCGCGACCACTACAACGAACTCCTCGTCACCCTCGAGAAAGAAGGGCGGCGATTGCTCGTGCGCTTCCGCCTGTTCGACGACGGGCTGGGGTTCCGCTACGAGTTGCCCGCGCAGCCGCGCCTCAACTACCTCACCGTGACCGACGAGCTGACCGCCTTCAACCTCACCGCCAACCATACGGCGTTCTGTATGCCCGGCGATTACGACACCAACGAGTTCGCCTACACTACGGCACCCATCTCGAAGATCGACTCCATGATGACCGTCAACCTCAGCAAGAAGGGATACGAGACCCGTGCGCACGGCGGACTCACCGTGCAGACACCCATCCTCTTCAAGACGACCGACGGACTCTACATCAGCCTGCACGAGGCGGCCCTCGTGGGATACCCGGCCATGCTGCTCAACGTCGACGACCGGACGAATAGCCTCACCGCGCACCTCACGCCCGACAAGACGGGGAAGAAGGGATACATCCAACTGCCGTTCCACACCCCGTGGCGCACACTCATCGTGAGCGACGATGCCCGGCGGATACTGGCCTCGCAACTCATACTCAACCTCAACGAGCCGTGCGCCATCGACGACACCTCGTGGATCAAGCCCATGAAGTACGTCGGCGTGTGGTGGGAGATGTTTACCGGACAGCCCAGCACCTGGGCCTATAGCGACGACTATCGGGCCAAGCCCGGCATGACCGACTACGCCAAGCTCACCCCCAACGGGAAGCACGCCGCCAACACGGCGCACGTGAAGCGATACATCGACTTCGCCGCCACCCACGGCTTCGGGGGCGTGCTGGTGGAGGGATGGAACGAGGGCTGGGAGGACTGGGTGTCGTATCGCAAGGACCGGCAGTTCCTCTTCACCAAGCCTTATCCCGACTTCGACATCGACGAGATACAACGCTACGCCGCCGCCAAGGGCGTACGGATGATCATGCATCACGAGACGGCATCCAACGCCGCCGACTACGAACGCCAGCTCGAGCAGGCTTTCCGATACATGACCGACCACGGCTATCCAGCCGTCAAGACGGGATACGTGGGCTACGTCATCCCCCGCAGCGAATACCACTCCTCGCAGTGGATGAACGACCACTACGTGCACGTGGCCCGCACAGCCGCCCGGCACCGCATCATGGTGAACAGTCACGAGGCCGTGCGCCCCACGGGCCTCTGCCGCACCTGGCCCAACTGGCTGGCGCAGGAATCGGCACGCGGTGGCGAGTTCGAGAGCTTCGGAGGCAACGACCCCGACCACACCTGTATCCTGCCGTTCAACCGGCTGAAGGGTGGCCCGATGGACTACACGCCGGGCATCTTCCAGCTCAGCTTCGATTACTACAAGGACGGCACGAAGCACGGCCAGCGGGTGCAGACCACGCTCGCCAAGCAGCTCGCCCTCTACCTCACCATGCCATCGCCCATACAGATGGCGGCCGACCTGCCCGAGAACTACGAGCGCTTCCCCGACGCTCTACAGTTCATCAAGGACGTGGCCGTGGACTGGGACGACAGCTGGTATCTCGAGGCCGAGCCGGGCGACTACATCACCGTGGCTCGCAAGGCCAAGGGGCGCGACGAATGGTTCGTGGGAGGCATCACCGATGAGCAAGCACGCGTGGTCACCATCTCTTTCTCCTTCCTCCCACCGGGCAAGAGCTTCGTAGCCACCATCTACGAGGACGGCAAGGATGCCGACTGGCAAGGCAACCAGCAGAGCTACGCCATCCGCCAGCAGAAAGTCTCCTCGAAGAGCGTCATCAAGCAACGGCTGGCCAAGGGTGGGGGAGTGGCCATCAGCATCCGATGAATAGATCCGACGATAAAGGCATTGAACAAGAGAACACAGTCTTGCATTCAATTTTAAAGTTAACAAGAGCGAACAGGGAAGCCGGGAGGCTTCCCTGTTTTTTGGGGTGTGCCGAGCATGGCACTTGACTTGACGGTGCAAGTCCGTTATGGGTTGGTTCGGTTGCCGCTGTATAAAGAGAGCGATTGTTCCGGCGTCAAACACCATTCGTCACCAAAACGAGCAGTGGCATACTCTCGAATGGAATTGAAATGTAAACTCCTGTGGAGGTCTTGTTCGTACAAGGCATCACGTAGGTCAGGATCGGTGGGTTACGTAACCCAAGTGTCGTCTGTTCAGTGAAAAAGCTGTGGAATCCGTGAGACCAGTGCCTGGATTGTCTCTTATCGATAGGACTTTTTACTTAATGCCGCAAGTCTTTCTCCGCCAATTCCTGTATCTTCTCTATGGACAAGCCTGTGTATTTGGAGATGGTCGCATAAGGAAGTTTGTCGGCGATCATTGATAAAGCCACATCCTCCATGCTTTCTTCCCGGCCTTTCTGCATACCTTTCTGCATGCCTTCTTCCAGACCTTTCTCCATGCCTTCCTGTATACCTTTCTTTATCCCCTTTTCCATTCCTCTCTCTTCTGCCCGGAGCGCGGAATTTATTAAAGTTTTCTCTATCCTGACACCATCCCAGAACTTTTCGTATCCCAAAAGTTGTGCCTCGGTGAATGCTGATTCTTCCACCACGGCAACGGCTTTCTGGATATCGGGATTGGCCAACAATTCTTCGGGTACTTGTCGGGTCTTCTCGTCGATCTCCGTAAGGAAGCGTAGCCAAAGCACCTTCATCTTTTTCTCTTTATAAGTGGTGGGCGTGTACTTGGGAAGCTCTACAAAAACAAGATGCAGGCCGTCGATAACTTTGTCGTTATGCTCTGTGTGCACCAAACGGTAATAGTGGTAGTAGCCTTGCAGATCAGGCTCAAAAAGATCGTTGACCAGATTGAGCGAATAGACAGGCTGAAGCAAACGGTAGTCCTCGCTCGGGCCGAGTTGCCGCACATACGCCTTGGAGGCATTGAACAGCACACGCTGACGAAATTCGGCCGACCAAACCATTTGCATCTCCACGATGAATTGCCGACCGAGATTGTCACGGCAACGCACGTCAACGATACTGAACTTGTTCAACGGGGTTTCGGGTATCATCTCGGGCGAGAGATACTCTATCTCTTCGATCTCCTGCCCAGCCTCCAGCGGAAGCAAGGCGTTCAGAAGACTCTTCACCAAGTCTGGATGCTCACCGAACACCAGCTTGAATATCATATCCGCTTTAGGGTCTAAATATCTCATATTAAATCAACGGTTGAGGGTTCACGGCACAA
>JAISIZ010000071.1 GCA_031261785.1 Mediterranea sp. (in: CFB group bacteria) | reverse complement strand
TACGGCCAGGAGGAGAAGTCGGAGAACTACTACCAGACGGCGCTCTACATGCTCTTCACCCTCATGGGCGAACGCTCGCGCATGGAGCGGCAGACGGCCAGGGGCCGAGCCGACCTCGTGCTGGAGATCGCCGGCACCGTCTACGTCTTCGAGTTCAAGATGATCGGTTACGGCACCGCCGACGACGCGCTAAGGCAGATCGACGAGAAGGGGTACCTCATCCCCTACAACGCCAGCGGCAAGCGGTTAGTGAAGATCGGCGCCGCCTTCAGCAAGGAGACGCGTACGCTGGGCGAGTGGCTGGTGGGGTAGCTGGCGGAGATCCGATTAGTAGTTCAGCCCGAAGTTCCACAATGGGATGACGTTTCCGTAGCCGACTTCAATGTCGTCTTTCACCACGTAGCCTTCGGCGGCCGTGGAGATTTGCCGTTGTCCCTTGTTCTTGCCTCCTATCTCGAAGATGCGCTGGCCTATCTGGAAATCGGCATGTCGGGAAGAAAGCACGTCCTGGCGGACACGCAGCTGATTGTAGAAGAAGGTCTCGCGGATGTTGCCAATATTGACGTTCTCCCCACCCAATGCGTAAATCAGGTTGGGATTGTCGATGTAGATCTTGTCGACCTTGCCCAATCCGCGTATCCCGCCCGTGGTGTCGCGGAGCTGGGCTATGAGGCCAGCCCGTTCGATGTAGAGCAGGTAGTCGGCCAAGTGATTGCGGCTTACCCCGATCACGTCGGCCAGCTTTTGCATGACAGGCTTGAAGGGGACGCTCTTGGCTACCACGGCCAGCAACTGCTTCAGCTTGCGGCCCGTGGAGGCGTTCATGCCGGCATATTGTGGAATGTCGTTCTCCATCGTTTGGTTGATGACTTGTTCCAATTCCAGCCCGAAGGCCGCGTCTTGTCCGAAAGGATAGTAGCCCTGACGCAAATACTCGGCGAATAGCGGGAGTGAGTGCGCCATCCCGGGCAACATGGCCTCGTGTGCCAGGATACGTTCCAACGAATAGGCGGGTACGTCGATCCCATGAAACATGCCCAGATACTCCCTGAACGAGAGTCCCTGCATCTCGTAGATGGGGGCGCGGCGGCTGAGATCGGCCGTACCTTTGTAGATGTCGAGTAGGGAAGAACCGGTGAAAAGTACCTGTACGTCGGGGTAGGTGTCGAATATCTGCTTCAGCTCGCGCGACCAGTTGGCGTACTTGTGAATCTCGTCGACAAACAGGTGCTTACCGCCCCGCTTGGAAAAGCCATCGGCCAGGTCGACCAACGAGTGGTCGGCAAAATACATATTGTCGGCCGAGACGTACAGCGTATCACGCGGGTCGAGGTTTAGCTTGATGTACTGAAGGAACAAGGTGGTTTTCCCCACTCCGCGAGGACCGACCAGTCCCAACATGCGGCTCTTCCAATCGATCTCGGAATACTTGTAGCGCACGAAGGAAGTGCTCGTCGCCCGCGCCAATTGATGAAAACGTTCGTAGATCCTATCCATGATTGTCTGCCATTTTGGGGCAAAGATAATGCAATTGCACCGTATAAGTGCAGAAAAGCGCGCTTTTCTGCACTTATACGGTGCAATTTGAGGCGCATCTTACGGGTTTACGCCATCGCTCTCACTCGATGTATAGGTAATCGTAGTGTACTACGGGGCGCTTGCCATGCTTGCCCATCGCCTCGCGCGCCTGGCGTGAATCGCAGTTGACGCGTCCTATGCCTACCATGCGGCCTTGGTGGTCGACGACGCGGATGATATCGTCTTTCTCGAACTCGCCCTCCACGCCGGTGACACCCACGGGAAGGATGCTCATCGCCTTGTCGGCGTTGAGCAGCTGGGTGGCGGCCTGGTTGATGTGTATCTCGCCCTTGGCGAAGCCTTCGCTATGGGCTATCCACTTTTTCACGCTCGACACGGGGGTGGGCGAGGGAATGAAGCGGGTGCAGAGCGTGTCGGCGGGGTGGAGGAGGAGGTCGACGAGGATGTGCTCGCGGCGGCCGTTGGCGATGAAGACGGTGATGCCCTCGTCGGCGACCTTGCGGGCGATGGTGGTCTTGGTGAGCATGCCGCCCCGCCCGAAGTTGGAGCGGGAGGCTTGTATGTAGGGCGAGAGGTCCTCGCCGTGCCCAATCTCGCGGATGATGGCGCTGCCGGGCGACGACGGCGGGCCGTCGAAGATGCCGTCGACATTGCTCAGGATGACAAGTGCCCGCGCGTCCATCATGGAGGCGATGAGGCCCGACAGCTCGTCGTTGTCGGTGAACATCAGCTCGCTTACGGAGATGGTGTCGTTCTCGTTGACGATGGGAATGACGTCGTTGGCGAGCATCACCGTCATGCAGTTCTTCTGGTTGAGGTAGTGGCGGCGGGTGCCGAAGTTTTCCTTGGTGGTGAGCACCTGCCCCACGGTGATGCCGTGCTCGCGAAACAGCTCGTAGTAGCGGTTGATGAGCTTGGCCTGCCCTACGGCGGAGAAGAGTTGCCGTTGGTCCACGCTGTCGAGCCGCCCCCGGGGGCGCACCTCGCTACGTCCCGAGGCCACGGCTCCCGACGAGATGAGTATGATTTCCACGCCAGCCTGGCGCAATTCGGCGATCTGGTCGACGAGCGCCGACATGCGGGTGACGTCGAGCGTGCCGTCGGCGCGGGTCAGCACGTTGCTGCCTACCTTGACGGCTACGCGGGTGAACGCGGGCTTCATTCCCCGGCCGGTTTTTCGCGTTCCTGGATGATGCTCTTGGCTGCTTCGTACTCTTCCTCGGTAACGAGTATCGACACGGCCGGCGCGATGTAGGGCGCCAATGTGCCCAGGATGCCGTCCTTGACGACGCAACGGATGTCGTTGGCTTCCAGCAGGCCTTTCACCAGCTCCGCTTCCCAAGGCGACCCGGAGAACACTTCGATGGATTTGCTGTGGTCTTCTTTTGCTTTCATAACTGATATGTAATTCTTTAATTCTCGATCCTCAATTTAGTCCAACGCGATGTGGCGTACGTCCACCGGCTCGTTGAGAAAGAGTGAGGCCGACTCGATAAACTTCTCCTTGGCCTCGGTGGTGTAGAAGGAGCAGGTGGCGCCGCGGGTGCAGCGGGCTTCCATCTCGGGATGGCGGCGGAGGTAGTCGGCCAGGCTGTCGGCCACGTATTCTCCTTGGCCCACGAGGCGTATGCCCGGGGGGACGTACTTGCGGATCTTGGGCAGCAACAGGGGGTAGTGCGTGCATCCCAGGATGATGGTATCTATCCGGTCGTCCTTCGCCAGCAGCTGGTCGATGTACTTGCGTACGAAGTAGTCGGTGCCGTCGCCGGTGGCCTCGCTATTCTCTACCAGGGGTACCCATAAGGGGCAGGCCACGCCGCTCACTTCGATGTCGGGGAAGAGCTTGTGGATCTCCAGCGGGTAGGATTCGGAGTTGATGGTTCCCGAGGTGGCCATCACGCCCACGTGTCGGCTGGCGGTAAGTCCGCCGACACACTCCACCGTGGGGCGTATGATGCCCAGCACGCGGCGGGCGGGGTCGAGGAAGGGGAGGTCGTTCTGTTGGATGGTGCGCAGTGCCTTGGCCGAGGCGGTGTTGCAGCCCAGTATCACGAGGTGGCAGCCCATCTCGAAGAGCTTTACGACGGCTTGCCTGGTGAAGTTGTACACCACGTCGAAGGAGCGGGTGCCGTAAGGCGTACGGGCGTTGTCGCCCAGATAGAGGTAGTCGTACCGGGGCAACCTCTTCCGTATCTCGTCCAGGATGGTCAGCCCGCCGTATCCGGAGTCGAATACGCCAATGGGGCCGGGGATGGATGATAGATTCTGTTTCATGAGACGCTACACAACTGAACTACTGGCAAAAATACGGAAAAATACGATAAAACGGTAAGGGTAGACGAACTTTTAAGCACGGATTTCGCGGATTTTGCCGTTCGATGATGTCATGAACCGCATAATCCGTGAAATTCGTGCCCAAGAAAAGAGTAGTAGGTAGAACTACTACTACTACGGGGATGCGATGGGGCTTCGCGCCACCTCTACTTGATGCCCAGCTGCGCCTTCACCTTGTTGGTGAGGTCGATGCTTTGCGCCTCGTTGATGTAGGGGATGGGTGTACGCGCGAGGTCGAAGACGTAGATCACTCCCTCGCTCTGTCCCACGTACTTGATGGCGTCGTCGAGCTTCTTGTAGATGGGTGCCAGGGCTTTCTGCTGCGCCTCCTGCATCTTCTGCGAGGCCTCTTGCTGGAACTCTTCCTGGCGCTGCATCATATCCTGCAATTCCTTTTGCCTCCGCTCGGCGATGTTGGGCGGCAACGAATCTTTGGCTATGGCTTGCTGGAACGCCTGGTATTTCTGGTTGAATTCCGTTTGCAAGCTTCGCAGTTCATCAGTGTATTGCTTATCCAATGTCTGGATTTCGGTCTGCGCCTTACTAAATTCGGGCATGACGGTGATAATCTCCTGTGCGTTGATATGACCAAATTTCAGGTTTTGCGCCATGACGCCCATAGGGAGCGCAAGCAGCATGAGAAGTGCAATTTTCTTTAGCATAGTTCTATAATTGATTAGTTGATTATTCTATATTTTCGGCAGCAAATGTAGGCATTTAATTTGAATATCCTAACTTTTGCAGCACTTCATCGCTAATATCGACGCGTGGATTGGCGAAAATCACCCCCGAGGCGGAGGCGCGGTCGAGTATCAGGTCGTATCCGTGGTGGGTGGCCAGCTCTTTCACGGCTTGGTACACTTCGTCTTGTATGGGACCCATCAGCTGGTCGCGCATCTTGGCCATCTCGCCTTCGGGACCGAAGTATTTCTTGCGCAGCTCGGCGGCCTCTTGCTCTTTGGCTACGATGGCGTCCTCTTTCTGCGTCTTCTGCGCGGTGGTGAGGGTGTGCACTTGCTTCTGGTAATCCTGGAACATGGCCTGGGCCTCTTTCGTCTTGGCTTCCACCTCGGCTTGGTATTTCTTGGTGGCTTGCTGCATCTGGTCGTTGGCGCTTTGCGCGTCGGGAATATTCTTCATGATGTATTCCGTGTCGATCAGCGCGAATTTCTGTGCGCTGGCCACCGTGGCGATAGCCAGCATCAACACCATTAATAGAACGGACTTCCTCATAATGTTTTCGTTTTTTAGTGATACAATTTAGAACTCTTGGCCTAAGATGAAGTGGAACTGGCTTCCGCTGTACTGCTTAGAGCCGTTTATCTTGTCGAAGCCGTAGCCCCAGTCGATACCCATCATGCCGATCATGGGCAGGAAGATGCGGACACCGACGCCAGCCGAACGCTTCAGGTCGAACGGGTTGATCTTGCTAATGTTGTTCCAGGCGTTGCCGGCCTCGAGGAATCCCAGCACGTAGATGTTGGTGCTCGTCTCGAGCATGAGGGGGTAACGCAACTCGAGGCCGATGCGCTCGTAGGCGTAGCCGGGGGAGTTGTACGGGGTGAGGGCGCTGTTCTCGTAACCGCGGAGGGCGATGCTCTCGGTGGCGTACGTGGAATAGCCGGTCATGCCGTCGCCTCCGACGTCGAAGGTGCCGAAGGGCGACTTCTTGTACTTGTTGTAATGTCCCAGCATACCGAACTCGAGGCGTGTCATCAGCACGAGGCTCTTGGGGTGCGTGTGGTAGTCCATCAGCGCGGTGTAGGTCTTGAGCTTGAACTTCCACTTGTGGTACTCGATCCACTTGTGGAGCTGGTTCATGTTGTCCTGCGTGATGGTACCGTCGGCGTTGTAGTAGCCCTTGTAGTTGACGCCATCGAACAGCGAGTAGGGTGGGGTGAACTGTACGGAGAGCGAGAAGTCGGAACCCGAACGGGGGAAGATGGGGTTGTCGTACGAGGCGCGCGCCAGGGTGAGCGAGATGCTGAGGTCGTTGCACTTGCCGTTGGTGACGGGGAAGTACTGCCAGTCGCGGAGGTTGTAGCGTTGGTAGGCCAGCTCGGCGGAGAGGGTGAAGAAGTCGTCGGGCCAGTTGAGGCGCTTACCCCAACCCACGGAGAGACCCCACATCTTGATGGACTTGTCGGGGTCGTAATAGTTCTCGTAGTTGTTGTAGTTGCCATAGTTGTACATGCCATAGCCCCCGTAGCCATAATAACTGTTGTACATGTTATTGTAGTAGCTGGAGTTGTAGTACTGGCTGCTGATGTCGGTCTGCACGGAGAAGAAGGCCGAGACGGAGAACGAGTTGGGTCGCTTGCCGCCAAACCAGGGGTCGAAGAACGAGATGCTGTACGACTGGTAGTACTTGGCGTTGGTCTGTCCGCTGATGGTAAGTGTCTGTCCGTCGCCTTGCGGCAGTATGCCTCGGTAGTTGCGTCCCGGGTGTAGCAGGTTGGCGAGCGAGAAGTTGGTGAACTTGAGGCTCAGCTTGCCGATGATACCCGTCTGTCCCCATCCGGCGGAGAACTCCACCTGGTCGTTGGCCTTGGAGGTAAGTTCGAGGTTGATGTCCACCGTGCCGTCCTCGGCCCTGGGCTGTACCAGGTTGTTGGTCTGCAGCTTCTCGGGGTCGAAGTGCCCCATCTGCTGTATCTCGCGGAGTGAGCGCATGAGGTCTTCCTTGCTGAAGAGCTGCCCGGGGCGTACGCGGAGTTCGCGTCGTACCACGTTCTCGTACACTCGGTCGTTGCCGCTGATCTTTATCTTGTTGATGGTGGCTTGCTGTCCTTCGGAGACACGCATCTCGAGGTCGATGGAGTCGCCCACGATGTTCACCTCGACGGGGTCGAGGGCATAGAAGATGTATCCGTTGTTGTAGTAGAGGTTACCGATGGCGTCGTCGTCGCTGGAAATACGTTCGCCCAGCAGCTTCTGGTTGTAGACGTCGCCCTTCTTCATGCGCAGCAGGTAGTTGAGCTGCTCGGAGGGGTAGAGGGTGTTGCCCACCCACGTCACGTTGCGCAGGTAGTACTTGTCGCCCTCGTCGATGTTGATGAAGACATCCACCGTGCGGTCGTCGTAGTTCTTCACGCTGTCGGCGGTGATGATGGCGTCGCGGTATCCCAGCTCGTTGTACTTGTCGATGATGAGTTGCTTGTCGGCATCGTAGTTCTCGGGCACGAACTTCTTGGTGCGGAAGAGGTTGCGGAGCTTGCCCTTCTCGTTGGTCTTCTTCATCACGCGTTTCAGCTTGGAGGCCTTGAGAGCCTTATTGCCGGTGATGTATATGGCGTGTACCTTGATCTTCTCTTTCTTGTCGATGTCCACGTCGACGATGACTTGGTTCTCGTTCGCGGGGTCGTCGGTCTGCACGATGTTGACTTCGGCGTTCTTGAATCCTTTGTCGTCGAAGTATTTCTTGATGAGCATCTTGGCGCGGTCCACGGTGTTGGGGGTGATCTGCATGCCTTTCACCATGCCCAGCTTGTTCTCCAGGTCGGTTCGCTCGCCTTTCTTCACGCCGTTGTAGCGCACCTCGGAGATGCGGGGCCGTTGGGTGAGGCTGATGCGTAGCCATATCTTGTCTCCTTCTATCTTGTCGGCCGAGATGCTGACGTTGGAGAACAGGCCGTGCCTCCAGTAGCGCTTGATGGCACCCGTTATCTCGTCGCCCGGTACGGTGATGGTCTGTCCCACGGATAGTCCCGACAGTCCAATCAGTACGTAGTCTTCATAATTCTTCACGCCCTCGACCTTGATGTCCGCGATCTCGTATTTCCGGGGTATGCCCGAGTAGAGGATAACGGGTTTGTCATTGTCGGTGTTGCCGGTTTCCTGCGCGCTGCCCGCGGGGACGAAGCAGTATAGTCCGACCAACGTAAGAAGGATAAAGGATATACGGTTATACAACATGTATGCTCTAATTAGATGTTTCGATTAATATTAGCTTATCTGTTCACTTGTCTTGCCGAAACGGCGTTCCCGTTGTTGGTATTCGTAAATGGCTTTGTCGAACTCATCGCCGTCGAAGTCGGGCCAGAAGGTGTCGCAAAAGTAGAGTTCCGAATAGGCGCACTGCCACAGGAGGAAGTTGCTGAGTCTCACTTCTCCGCCGGTACGTATCAGCAGGTCGGGGTCGGGCATGAAGCTCGTGGTGAGATGCCGCGCCACGCATTCGTCGGTGATCAGTTCGGGGGGTATCGTTCCGTTTTTCACCTCGATGGCTATCTGCCTGGCCGCCTCGGTAATCTCCCAATGGGAGGAGTAGCTGAGGGCGAGCACTAAGCACAGGCCGGTGTTGGCGGCGCAGTGCTGTATGCAGATGTCGAGGCTTTCGCGTATGTTCTGGGGTAGCTTCTGGATGTCGCCGACGATCTCGAAGCGTATGTTGTTCTTCATGAACTTCTCTTCCTGGATGGATTCCAGCAAGAGGCTCATCAGGGCTGTCACCTCCTCTTGCGGCCGGTTCCAGTTCTCGGTGGAGAAGGTGTATAGGGTAAGGAATTTCACGCCCATGCGTGCGGCTACCTCGGTGATGGTCTCCACGGTCCGCGCCCCTGCGCGGTGTCCTTCGGTGCGTTCCTGCCCGCGCTGCTTGGCCCACCGTCCGTTGCCGTCCATGATGATGGCGACGTGCCCGGGTATCCGGTCCTTGTCTATCTGGTCCTTGTATGACATCTCTCTGTGTTGGGATGGGCGAAGATTAATTGTTGGCGACGCCATTGGCCAGGTCGAACCACAACTGGTTGAGGCGGGTGAGCCACACTTCCGATTCGTGGTCATAGTTGTGTGTGAGGCTCAGCCTGGTGCTCGGGGCGTCGGGCAGGGTCTCGACGAAGGAGACGTGCTCCTTGCCGAACATGAATATGAGGTACCGGGTGTCGGGGTTCTCCACTACGGAGAAGTGTTGCCGTCCCCTGAACTCGACAACGTCGTGCTCGGTCAAGGATCCGCTCCAGGCATGTCGCGGGAAGCCGAACTTCTTGTCCAGCTTCCAGTCTCTTCCCGACTGGGAGGTGTAGGCGGCCTGGAAGCCACTGCCGAAGAGGTAGAATTTCTCATTATAATATATAATGGTGGGATTCTTCAGCTCGGGGCAATAAGAGAGCGTCGAGCCAGCCTGGAGGGGTACCCATTGGCTGGTGACCACGCCTTGGGGGTCGGTCTCTTGGGAGTAGGCCCACGGGAGGGCTATGCTGACGGGGTCGCCGTTGGTGTCGTTGATGGTGGTGGATATTTCCGCCTCGCCGATGAGTATCGTTCCTTGCGTGCCGTTGGGTCGCTTGAAGTTGGTGTAGGAGGTGATGGCGTGGGGGAATGTCTTGAATGTCCATTCGTCGATGGATTCCTTCTTCGCGTCGGGGTATTCTTCCGAGGTCCCGTCGGCGCTGGTGGCGAAGAGGTAGGTGTTGGCGTCCTTCTGTTTCAGGTAGCTGAGCCTGGTGTCGGTCATCGTCCCGTCGGTCGCTTTCTCCTGGATGGGGGCGAGGAAAAGAACGGCGTTCTGTAGCGCGGAGGGTATCCATGTCAGGCCGTCTATACTGGTGTAGCCTTGGTTATTGCCCTCGAAGGTGGCATACAGCACGTCCTTGTACGCGACGATGGAGGAGACCCTGGTGGTCACGGCATTGCCTCCGGCCGTAACTTGGCCTTCGCCCGTCCATGCATTGGGGGCGTCGATCGAGGAAGTGTAGAGTTTCAGGTTTCCGCCAACCATGGCGTAGGTGAGGATATTGTTGCCTTTGTAGACGATGGAACGTAGCGGGCCGTCGATGCCGTTGTCGATACCCGTGTCCTGTTTTTGCCAGCGCAGGGAGTCGGGGTCGTGCTTGTGCACGCGCACTTCGATGCGATACTCCTTCTTGATGGTGGATATGCCGGCGTATGCCTCGGTGGACCATACGGTGACGGTGAGGGGCTTGCGGAGGTCCATGGAATCAGCGAAGCTGATGAGCGAGTCGTTGATGCCGTCCTTGGTCTTCATTGTCACGATGCCCGACGCGCTGGTGAATGTCGTAACGAGAATACGGTCTATGATGGTGTCGGCGCCCACGGGCAGCGAGTCGGCGTTGAAGATGAGCGCGGGGTCTCCCAGCTGGTTGATGGTGAACTTGTACGTGACTCCATAGCCTACTGTATCAATCGCGAACGCCCGAATAGTAGCGTCTTTGCTATATTCGACGTTTTGGTCATTGTCCAGGCACGAGGTGGTGAAAGCGGAGACCAGCAACAGGCTTGCGATGGAAGGCAAAAGCTTTATTCTCATTAGTAAGTACTGTATTTGTTACGAGTTGCAAAAATAGGAACATTTTTCCCGATACATAGCATCGCGGGCAAGTTTTATATAAAATTATAGATAATAAAGGTAGGTTTGGCGGTGTTTTCCACGTCGAAAAGGCTTTCCCCTGCGCTTGTGCCATTTGTGCCGCGGGGAAAGCCTGTTTCCGCTTACGATACGCTCCCTCACCACTTGGAGTAGGGGTTCCTCATGAGCTGCGAGTTGTAGAAGCGGATGTCGCCTGTCACCTCGGGGCCGATGAAGTCGGGCTTCTCGAACGGCTCGTCGGGGGCCGACAGCTCCACCTCGGCCACCACGAGGCCGTCGTTCTCGCCATGGAACTCGTCGACCTCGAACACGTGCTTGCCGCTGCGCACGAGGTGGCGTGTCTTGTCGATGATGCCTGGTTCGCAGATGCGCATCAGCTCCTTGGCGTCGTCGAGGGGAATCTCTTTTTCCCATTCGTAGCGCCCCAGCCCGGTGGTGCCCGACGGCCCCTTGATGGTGAGGTAGCCTTTGTCGTCGCGGATGCGTACGCGTACCGTGCGGCCCCGGGCGCTACAGATGTACCCTTGCGTGATGTGGCTCTTGGCGAATGCCAGCGGTTTGTAGGGTCCCCATACGAGGAATTTGCGTTCAATTTCTATGGCCATGGCTATGTCTTTATTGGTGTGGGTTGATAATTGGTTTTCAGAAGCGGGTCATGAACTCGACGACGATCTTGTCGCGTTCCGACTCTTTCGGGATGCCCGACTTCTTGTAGAAGTACTTCTCGAAGTTGATGCGAAGGTCGGCCACGAATGCTTTGGCGAGGCTGATGGTGATACCACCGGTGACGCGGTGTCGGGCGTAGTCGTTGATAACCAGCGTGCCGGTTTCTTTGTCCATCTTCCCGTCGCTGTGGTCGGTCATCATGTCGTATCGGGCGAGGAAGGATATTTTGTGGAAGACGCGCCGCAGGGGGAGGTCGTAGTTCACGAAGCTGTTCACGGCGTGCACGTCCTTGAAGGCTCCGTGGTTGTACATCTTATATAAGTATTCGGCCTCTATGTGCAGGCGGTTGTTCTGGTAGTACGCTCCGGCGTCGTACATGTTGACGCGTACCTCCTCGGGCTTCATCATCTGTGTGCTAAGGGTGAGGTTCCAGTTTTTGTCGGGTGTCCATAGCTGGGCTTTCAGGGAGTAGTTGAGCGTCTTGTGCCACACCTTCTGGTTGGTCAGTCCGGAGCCGTTGAAGAGTCCGCCTTCGAGCTTGAAGGGTATGCCTTTGTCGTTCAGCCCGTATCCGAGGGTGAGGCCCACGTCGCGGACGTTGCCCACTTGCTTGGCGATGAACGAGCGGTTGGGGAAGTATTGCAGGTGTGGCGAGCGATGGGCATCGATGGTGAAGGGGACGCGCATCTGCCCGAGGGTGACGTCGAGACCTTTCAGGGGGAACACCCTGGCGTAGGCGTCGAGCATCTTGATGCTTCCTTCGTCCGAGAGGTCGATCTCGGCCTTGTAGGCCACTATGGGATGCACGTTTCCCGATAGGCTGAAGCGTGCGTTGCGCACCTCGAAGCGGTTCTCGTTGGTCTGCGTCTGGTACTCGTACTTGGCACGGATGGTCCCGTGAATCTCTGGCAGGTAATCTTTGATTTCCATGGAATGCTTTTCCAGCTTTTTCCCGTCGCCGACCTCCTCCTTGGCTTGTCCGTAGGCCGTCAACGCTATCGAGAGAACCACGACGCTTGTTGTTACTCTATTCATTTATTCTGCTATTAATTTTACGGCGTAAAAGTACTGCCGGGGAGATACATGGATATTGCGAAAGAGGTACGTATGTGTTACGTGCGGATTACAACAGTGTTACATTGCCGCCCGATGCGAGAGTGCCACAAGTCGCAC
Organism: Mediterranea sp. (in: CFB group bacteria); assembly: GCA_031261785.1. Taxonomy (GTDB): domain Bacteria; phylum Bacteroidota; class Bacteroidia; order Bacteroidales; family Bacteroidaceae; genus Bacteroides. The sequence goes on along the minus strand of JAISIZ010000071.1, from coordinate 5,563 downwards.
CGACCACTCCGTTCGTGCGGGGCAGTGCGCGGCTTGTGGCCTCTTTTCGTCTCATTAGCCGCCTAAAAACGAAAACGCGATCAACGAAAGTAGTGCCAAGAGTACGATTGAGACAAATACTCCCCGAACTACTCTCTCCGCATGTTCTTCCTCTTTCTTAGCCAGCTTCTTCTTTTCTTTGCTCATAATGTAATTTAGATTAGAATTCGCTAACAAAGTAAGAGCTTTTGCGGCAACTTTCCAAATGTTGGCTCGTATTTCTGCTAAAAACTGTTTCTTTTCTGATTCCGTATGTCAGCTTTCTTGCGAGGAGAATTCCATAAGGTAGGCTTTGATGAAGCCATCTATCTTGCCGTCCATCACGCCGTTCACGTCGGATGTCTGGTAGTTGGTCCTGTGGTCTTTCACCCGTCGGTCGTCGAACACGTAGCTGCGTATCTGTGATCCCCATTCTATCTTCTTCTTGCCTGCCTCGACCTTGGCTTGCTCGGCCATGCGATGTTGCAGCTCCTTGTCGTAGAGGATGGATCGTAGTTGGCGCATGGCGTTCTCGCGGTTCTTGGGCTGGTCTCGGGTCTCGGTATTTTCGATGAGGATTTCTTCCTCTTCGCCGGTGTAGGGATCCTTGTACTGGTATCGCAGCCGCACGCCCGATTCCACCTTGTTCACGTTCTGCCCGCCGGCTCCGCCGCTTCGGAAGGTGTCCCACGACACTCTCGCCGGTTCGATATTCACCTCGATGCTGTCGTCTACCAGCGGCGTGACGAAGACGGAGGCGAAGGATGTCATGCGCTTGCCTTGGGCGTTGTAGGGCGATACGCGCACCAATCGGTGGACGCCATTCTCGCCCTTGAGGTAGCCGTAGGCAAAGTCGCCCTCGATGTTGATGGTGCAGGTCTTGATGCCGGCTTCGTCGCCTTCTTGCAGGTTGGCGATGGTGGCTTTGTAGCCGTGTGTCTCGGCGTAGCGCAGGTACATGCGCATGAGCATGGATGCCCAGTCCTGGCTCTCGGTGCCTCCGGCTCCGGAGTTGATCTTCAACACGCAATCCATCTGGTCGGCCTCGTCGCGCAGCATGTTCCTGAACTCCAGTGCCTCGACGGCTTCCATGGTTTTCAGGTAGGCGTCGTCCACGTCGGCCTCGCTCACCAGCTCTTCCTTGTAGAAGTCGAAGGCGAGCGATAGCTCGTCGGCGAGCGTTTGCACCTCGTTGTAGCCGTCAATCCACTTTTGCAGGTCTTTCACCCGCTTCATCTGCGCTTCGGCCGCTTTCTGGTCATCCCAGAATCCCGGCGCTTGCGTCCTCAGTTGTTCTTCCTCGACTTGAATTTTCTTCTCGTCGACGTCAAAGATACCTCCTCAGCGCATCCGTGCGCTCTTTCATGTCTTTAAGTTGCTCGATTGTTATCATTGCTATTTGTTATTATGGTTATTCTGGGGCGCGAAGATACGAAAAAAACAGAGATCTCACTTCTTTCATCTTTCGATCTCTTTCAGCAGTTGTCTGTATATCTGTTTCCAAGGCATCTTGTATAGACCAGTCGTTTCGTCAGTCAATCGTTCATAAGTGCTTGAACAATACCAAAGATCAATTACCTGTTGCAGTTCTGAATAATCCGATTCGGAAACAAGGGCTTTCACGATATGGTTGCTGATCAGCACAATGTCAGCATCGGCTGTGGATTTAAGAAGTGTCAGCATTTGAAGCGATTCTGGCGTGCAAAAGCAGATTTGGTGAGTTGGTTTCTTGAATTTCAATTCTTCCAAGAATGTCCGCTTGGTGATTTTGCCTTCTTGATAAAGAAAAATTCGGGTCGCCACTTGGTCATCGGCGACGGGACCTTCTACGATATCATAATCATGGGATTGCTTGCTCAGGCTGCCGCGATTAAGCAAAACGAAATCAAACCATTCTTCTGTATATCTTTCGAAGCGTAGTATTTTCAGTTTCTCGTACTCGTAAGAGAATTCGTTGAAATCGTACTCCGTGATTATTCCCTTATTGTCATAGTCCAGACCTCTGCGTTCTCATCAATGAAGACTCCACTTCCGTGATATACTTTCATAATTAAAAGTTTCTATTCTCCCACCGTTCTTATAGCATACGTCGAAGAGGCTGCGTACCGACCAAAAAGGATTGTCTGTATGAAGTGCCCACCAATGCCTGTCGAGGTATTCTATGCCACCATATTCCCTCAAGTAGAGATAAGCTTTCTGCTTATTCATCTTGTAAGCGCGGGCAAACTGTGGAATGATAAAAGTAATGAATGCGATTTTATCCAGGGTTTCATCATCCAGCACTATATGGGGTGTACTTTCTGCCATTATTATAGATTTTAATCTCGATGTAGCAAAGATACTCTTTTTATTTAAGCGCGAGTGCGATCGTGTGAGTTTATTTAGTAAAGACCAATCCATTACTCCTCATACATCCCGTCTATCTCCGCCTTGTAGTTTTCCTCGATCACAGAGCGTTTCATCTTCAGCGTGTTGGTCAGTTCGCCGCGTTCCATGCTGAAGGGGTGGGGCAGCAGGGTGAAGCGCTTCACCTGTTCGTAGTGGGCGAACTGTTGCTGTAGGGTATCGATGCGGGCGCGGAAGAGGCCTTGCACCTTGGGGTGGCTGAGCAGCTCGTCCATGCTCTCGCAGGCGATGCCTTTCTCTTTGGCGTACTCCTCTACGTAGGCGTAGACGGGGACGATGAGGGCGGAGACGAATTTGCGCTGGTCGGCGATGATGGCTATTTGGTCGATGTAGCGGTCGATGACAAGCTTGGCTTCCAGCGCTTGGGGGGCGATGTACTTGCCGTTGGACGTCTTGAAGAGGTCCTTGATGCGCTCGGTGAGGAAGAGCTGCCCGTTCTTGAAGTAACCGGCGTCGCCCGTGTGGAACCATCCCTCGGGGTCGATGGCGGCTGCCGTGGCCTCCGACTTCTTGTAGTATCCTTTCGTGATGGTGGCGCCGCGGAGCAGGATCTCGTCGGATTCGCCGATCTTCACGTCTATTCCCGGAAGTACCACGCCCACGGAGCCGATGTCGTATCCCACGGGCAGGGCGCAGCATACGGTGGCGGTGGATTCCGTGAGGCCGTAGCCTACTATCATGTTGATGCCCACGGAGTGGACAAACTCATTGATCTCGTCGGGCACGGCGGCTCCGGCGGTGGGGAAGAAGTTGCCGTTCTCTATGCCGATGGTCTTCTTCAGCAGGGAGTAGACCGTCCGCTCGTAGAACTTGTACTTCAGGTGTACCAGCATGGGCGGGCGTTTGCCGAGGCGCAGGTAGTCGAGGTTGTGTATCCGCCCAATCTTCAGCGCGTCGAGCATGAGCGCTTTCTTCATGCCCGTGGCTTCGTCGATCTTCTCCTGCACGCCGGCGTACACCTTCTCCCAGAAACGGGGGACGCTGCACATCAACGTGGGGCGGATCTCCTTGATGGTGGTCTGTATGTCCATGGGGCGCAGGTTGATGCAGATTTGCACGCCCTTGTGCAGGCAGAGGTAACACCATGCTTTCTCGAACACGTGCGTCAGGGGCAGGAAGTTCATCGACACGTCGCTGTCGGTCATGGTGGTGAGCCGTTCGTCGTGCAGGCGGAACTGCGCCAGGTAGCAGGAGTGATGGATCATCACGCCCTTCGGCTCGCCGGTGGTGCCCGAGGTGTAGAGTATGTTGGCCAAGTCGTCGGCCGAGGCGCGGGCGGTACGCTCCTCCACGGTGTCGTTGTGGGGCAGTCCCTGGCCCATAGCCATAAATTCGTCGAAGTAGATGGACGACACGTCGCGGGGATCCTTCACCACCGCGCGGTCGAAGATGACGAGCCGTTGCAGGGTGGGGCAGAGGCCGAATATGCTGAAGGCGGCGTCGTACTGGTACTGCTCGCCCACGAAGAGGAAGCGTATCTCGGCGTCGTTGATGATGTAGCGCGCTTGCGCCGGTGAGCTGGTGGCGTAGAACGGCACGGTCACGGCACGGTTGGCGAAGGCTCCGAAGTCCACGTAGAACCATTCGGGCTTGTTTTGCGAGAAGATGCCGATATTCTCTTCCTCTTCCACGCCGAGCGCCACGAGGGCGCTGGCGCTTTGCCTGACGGTGGCGGAGAACTGGCTCCACGAGATGGGAACCCATTGTCCCGCCTCGTAGTCGCGATACTTTAGTTCCGTCCGGTCGCCGTATTTCTCGGCTTGGCGATGAATCAGCACGGATAGATGATGATAGGTCATACTACGTTTCATGATTGATGAATACGGGGCAAAGTTATGACTTTTATTTCAATCCGAGCGTTCAGAACCACTTTATCTTTCGGAAGATGACGAACGACAGGGCCGACAAGGCGATGGAAACCAGCACGATAATGGCGAAGGCATGGGGCACGGCGTCGATGTGCACGTCGACGTTCATGCCGTAGAAGCTGGCTATCAGCGTGGGGAGCATCAGGGTGATGGAGACGCTGGTCATGCGTTTCATGATGGCGTTCACGTTGTTGGAGATGATGGAGGCGAAGGCGTCCATCGTGCCGGTGAGGATGTCGCTGTAGATGTTCACCGTGTTGAGCGCTTGCTTCAGCTCGGTGATGACGTCGTCCACCAGGTCGCGGTCCAGGAAGCCGGTCTCCTGGAAGATGGTTTGCAGCTTGCCGATCATCACCTCGTTGCCGCGGATGGAGGTGTTGAAGTAGACGAGCGTCTTCTGTAGCCGCATCAGCCGCAGCAGGTCCTCGTTGCGGATGCTTCGTTCCAGCTCCTTCTCGGCGGCGTTGATGTCGATGTTGATTTGCTTCAGGTACTTCAGGAACCATACGGCCGAGGAGTAGATGAGGCGCAGGATGAGGTCGAGCTTGTTGCGCACGCTGATGGCCTTGCGCCGGGTGTGCTCCACGAAGTCGGTCAGCATGTCGGCGTCGTGATAGCACACCGACACGGTGATGTCGTTGTTGGTAATGATGCCGATGGGCACGGTGGCGAAGGGCAGCATGCCTTCCAGGCGGTTCTGCACGGGTATGCGCAGGATGGTGAGCAACCAGTTGCCCTCGGTGTCGGTGCGCGGTCGTTCGTCGGTGTCGGCGATATCGTTCAGGAATGACTCGGGCACGTGCAGCTCGTCGATAAGGAACTTGAAGTCGTCCTCGTCCGGACATACCACGTTTACCCAGCTGTTGGGAATCCACTGCTTCTTCTCCACGAAGCCAGTCTCGCAATACAGATACGTTCTCATTTTTTCAATGCCTCCTTATGTTTGTAGCGGTCAGAGGCATCTCCCCGCGCGGGAGCGCCCCTGCCTTAGTGAATACTATGTGCGCACGTTTTGGGCGTGCGCGTTCGCGGGTTGGAATCGTCCATTTCTCGACTGATTTAAATTAAAAGCGCGCAAAGGTAGGCAAAACGTGGCGGAATATGCTTCCCGCGCCCCATTTTTTTCTTCCACCCCCCCCCCGAATTTCCTGGCTTCGTCAACGCGCCACCCATTTTTTCTCACCCTTCGAAGAGGTGTCAGGCAAGGTTCTATCTCGGAGACGCGAAAGCTCTATGCAAATCCGCATGAGACGAAAAGCCCGGGCTTTTTT
>JAISIZ010000049.1 GCA_031261785.1 Mediterranea sp. (in: CFB group bacteria) | reverse complement strand
TAGGCTTTCAGCGTGGAGAGCAACAGGCTCTTGCCGAAACGGCGGGGGCGGCTGAGGAAATAGACCTGGTTGGTGTTGGCCATCTGGTACACCAGCTCGGTCTTGTCCACGTACAGGTAGTTGCGGGTACGCAGTTGCTCAAAACTCTGTATCCCTATGGGGAAGATGCGGGTCGGTAATGCCATCCTTCTTAAATTAAAAATTGAGAATTGAGAATTAAAAAATGAATGTAACGCGAATATAGTGCTTTCCCGCGGATATCCCCTCAAACGATGTATATTTATGATTAATCGCTCACTCTTTGGGGTTTGGTTTTCGCCGACCTCGGCGCTTCACTAATTTTTTTATCCAGAAGTAATAGCCGGTGATGGGGAGTGTCGTGCCTATCAAGGCGGCGAGAAACCAGAGGACACGGGTCAGCATACCGCCCCATTCGCCCACGTGTACGGAGTAGAGCCAACCGCGCATCTTGCCCGACGCCGCTTGGTCGCCATAGGGGATGGTCTCGGTGATCTGCCCGTCGCGGAAGTCGAAGGTGTAGCGGTCGGCTGCCCGCAGGTTGCCGTAACTGTTGGTGGATACGCTCGCCGTACCCCGGGATATGGTGATTTGCCTGTGTTGTGGATTGGATTGCCTCAACTGGTCGTACACTGCCTGCCAATGCGCGAAGGGGGATTTTTTAGTCGACTGATTCCCTTGTTTCCCCATCGTCCTGTCGCCTTGTCCACTCGTCCTCTTGTCAACGGGCTGACTTGCCCCCATGTTTCCTCCTTGTCCCCCTTCTATCCTCTCCACGCCGAACATGGCGTATACGGCGTCGCGGTACCAACCGAACGACCATGTCAGTCCTGTGAGCGCCATGATCAGCAGCAAGAGGAAGGTATAGAAGCCGCCCGCCGCGTGCAGGTCGTACCAGAAGCGTCGCCAGCCCTTGGAAGCGACGACGCGCAAGCGATTGCCCAACATCTTTCGGGTGCGGGGCCACCACACCACCATGCCCGAGATGAGCACGAAGACAAACATCAGCGTGGCCGTACCCACGACCATCTTTCCCCAGAAGATGCCCTCGCCGGCAGGCTTCATGCTATCGAGCAGCCAACGGTGCAGGCGGAACATGGTGAGGAAGAATCCCGAGCGGTCGCCCCGTCCGCGCGTCTCGCCCGTATAGGGGTCGACGTAGAGGGACGACCGGCGCGGCTTGGAAAGAGAGACCCTCCACGTGCGGTCGGCTCCGGATGGGATGGTCACGCCGGTGACGCTCACCGAATCGGGAAGGGTGGCGGCCACCCTCCCCATCAGTTCGTCGATGGGGAGCGGGGTGGCCGCGGGAGCGCCATTGCCCGGGCTTACGAAGTAGCGTTCGGGGTGCAGCACCTCGTTGACCTCGTCCTCGAACACCAGCATGGCGCCCGAGAAGCAGAGCAGGGAGACGATGATGCCGAAGGGCACCGAGAACCAAAGGTGTATCTGGTGAAACAGCTTCCTCATCGCGGCGCCAGCCTCCCCACGGCATCAATGGATTGCGCTTCCACCTCCAGTCCGCGGGTAGCCGAGTGCGTGGCGGGATCGATCTTGTAGATGGCGTGCTCGCCGCTGGCCACGATGGGGATATAGATGGCCCCGTTTTCGGTGTAGGGCGTGCCGCCGATGGCCGTCACCTGGTCGGAGGCGGGTATGCCGTCCACGTAGTAGAAGCTTTTGTCGCTCCCTTTGTAGACAGCGAGGCGCGTGGCGCCCGTGCCCCGGGTGTCCAATCCGCCAGGCGTGTCGCTGCCCGTGTACATCTGTAGCAGGAAGTAGTCGCCGCTGATGTGCCAGGTGCGGAGGAACGACTTGCCTCCCGCCAATGCCTCGAGGTCGACGGCTCCGTAGCTGTCGTCGAAGGTGGTGGCTCCGCCCTTGATGCGCATCACCTTGGCGCCGAGGGTGCCGGTGGTGTAGAATTCTCCCGTGGTCATTCGTCCGTATCCGGGCGAGAAGACGTAGATGTCGCCATTGTCGGCCGCCCAGAGCGTCTGGTAATACTGCGAGCGCATGCGTCCGCAGGCATAGCCCATCTGGTCGGTGCTCACGATGACGGGGGTGCCGTCGAACGCGGTGTTGTCGTAGATGGCTACGAAGGCCTGGTCGGGATATTGCGTGCCGGGAATGACGCCAATGTCGAAGGCTCCGCTGCCCGATCCTCCCGTCTTGTCGGCCACCTTGCTGTGGTCGAACTCGCCGGTGTAATTCCGCACGGCCCACTTGCTCATGCCCATGGGCACGACGGAGGTGTAGACCTTCCCGCCCCGTTCCACTAATCCGGCGAAGGTGACATACTCGCCGTTTCCGAGGAAGTCCTCGCCGGCGATGGTCTTGGTGGAGGTCGTCTCGTCGGCGGCGTGCAGGAAGTTGAAGCCGAGTCCTTTCTTCTTGTTGCCTTCGGCGTCGGCATCCTTGGTATCCACGGCCGATACGGTAACGATGTTCTCGCCCGCCACGCCGTAGGTGGTGAAGCGTGTGATGTTGTACACGCCGGGACGCTTGTAGAGCTTGCCCTCGGCATTGAGCGCGTACGATTCGGTCACTCCGGCTTCGCCTTGGTTGTATTGCAGGTTGTAGAGCGCCTTGTCGCCGAAGAAGATCCATGTTCCTCCCGTGGCCTCGAAGCCCTCCTTGCGTGTCGACAGCGCGCCGGACTCGAGCGACTCGGCGCCCAGCAGGTAAGTCACGTCGGTGCCGTCGGGGCTTACCGTGGCGGCCAACACATATTCACCTTTCACGGCCAGTTCCGTCCGTGAGTTGTCCACGTCGTCGTTGCACGAGGTGGCTATTGTTCCGATACACATCGTGGCCGCTGCGAGCCACATAGTAGCATTACTTTTCATACTTTTCCTTGTTTTTATCTATTTACTAAAATATATTCTCACTTTGCCGTAGAAGGCTCTTCCGGCTTTCTGCAGGCTGAAGTTGTCGTACAGGCGTTCGTCGGTGAAGTTCTTGCACTCCACGGAGAAGTTGTAGCGCCCGCCCTTGACGCTGTACGTCAGTCCGATGTTGTGGGCGAACTGCTCGGGCACCCGTTTCTTGGTGGCTTCCGCTCCCAGGTTCTCCCAGTATAGGGGGAAGGTGTGCATGTAGAGGTTGTCGTACGTCAGGCTGAGCGTGTTCTCCTTGGCGAGGCATCCGCGCCAGTAGAGCGATAGGTCGGCGTTGGCGTACATATAGGGCTGGTTGGGAATGCGCACGTTGTAGGTTGGGCTTTCCTCGCCCGTCCCGGCTATGTAGCGTTCCTTGTTGATGGCGTCCATGGAGTTGAACGTGCCTCCCAGACTCACCCATCCGTCGTAGGTGTATCGCGCGGAGAGGTTGAAGCCCTTGGTCACCACCTTTCCGTGGTTCACGAAGGAGGCGTAGTAGGCGTTTCCGCTGTATTTGTCGGTCATGCGACGTATGTAGTCCTTCGTGTCGCGGTAGACGCCCGTCGCCTCGGCGTACAGCTCGTGCCGTCCCCATTGGTGGGTATAGCTGATGTTGATGTTGAGGTTGTCGCTCTTCTCGGGCTTCAGTTCGATGGCTCCCATCTCGAGGTCGTCGTCGCCAAACAGCTCGTCGGACGTGGGCAGCCTATAGGCTTTCTCGTACGAGAGCTTCAGCTGCAACCCCTTCAGCGCGAAGTAGGTCCCGGCGGCGCCGTATCCCAGGGCGCTGGTCTTCTGGCGGCTCTCGGTGTAGCTGCCTATGCCGGTCGAGCTGGTCGACACGGTGCCGGTGTTGAGCTGGTGGTAGTACTTGCCGAAGAGGGAGAGGTTCCACCGTTCGGAGGGCATGAGGCGGTAGGAGAGGCCGGTGATGTTCTTCCTCGTCCGCTTGGGCACGCTATAGTCCGATATGCCCGAGGTGATGTCCGAGCGCGACTTCCGCCTCATGTCGTTGAGCACGTGGTTGACGGTGAAGGTGTGCTTCTCGCCCAGGCGGTAGGTGGCGGTGAGCGTACCGTTCCAGTTGGTGTTCTTGAACTCGGCGTTTTGGTAGCTTTGCTCGCCCAGCTTGCCGTCCATGTATTTCTTCTCGCCCAGCCAGTTGAAGCGGTAGGCCGAGGTGTCGACGTTCTGCGTCAGGTTGTCGTTGTAGTTGGCGGTGAGCGTCAGGTCGAATCCCCGCGTGAAGAGGTTGCGCTTGCGGTACTCGAACGACGGCATGAGTGAGTGTCCTCGCCGGAACTTCTCGCCGAACACCACGCTCTGGATTACGCCGTTCTGTATCTCCTTATAGGAACGTGCGTAGGTGAAGCCCAGCATCAGCCGGTCGGCGAAGCGTTTGTCCACCAGCCCCACCTTGGCCGTCACCGCCTCGTTGTGGTAGGTGTCGTGGAAGCGTCGCACGCGTTCCACCTGGTCCTCGCGCATGGAGGTGGTGCCGTCGTCGTTGAAATGCTCCACGTAGGTGTCGATGTGGTAGCTATTGTCCGAGTAGTTCTGGAAGGCATTCACCTCGTACGTCAGCCCGCCCCGGAACGTCTGCCCGAAGTTGACATACGACCGGTGCGTGTTGAACGAGCCGTAGGAGTACGACGCGTCGGCGAACCACCGGCGGCGGCTTTTGTTCGTCACCACGTTGACCACTCCCCCCAGCGCGTCGGTGCCGAATCCTACGGGCACCACGCCCCGGTACACCTCTACGCGCTCGGCGAAGTTGACGGGGATGTTGTTCAGGCTGAACGAATTGCCGACGCCTTCCTGTGGGATGCCGTCGATGAAGAGCTTGACGTGGCGTCCGGTGAAGCCATCGATGGAGAGGTTGACATCCGACCCCACGCCACCCGCCTCGCGCAGCTTCACTCCCGGCACCTTCGCGAGCGCCTCGGAGAGGTTGCGCGTGCTGTTGTGCAGCTCCTTAGCGTCGAGGGCTATGGCGTTGAAGGCCGATTGGTTGACCCGCTTCACGCCGCCGGCCGACACGGTGACCTCGCCGAGGCTTTGCACCTTGACGGGCAGGGTGACGTCGGCCCGGACACGTCCGCCGGCGGTGAGCCTGATCTTCCGCTCCACCGTAGCGAAGCCGATGGCCGACGCCACCAGGACATACTCGCCCTCCGGGGCGTCGAGACGATAGAGACCTTGTTGATTGGTGGATGTCCCGAAGGTGGTTCCCTTGAGATAGATGGTGGCGAAATCCACCACTCCTCCCTCGGCGGAGATCACCTTTCCCGAGACCATCCCTTTGCCGCTCCTCTCTTGGGCCGAAGCCGACATGGCGAGCAGCAGTGCCATTGACATGAATACGTACCTATAGAAAGCTATCCTTCTTCTCATCTATTGACTAATTGAATAATTCTATTTCGCGCTGCAAAGGTACGGCTAAAGCAAGGTATCCAGCAATCGCCAATAATCGGTAAAAATCGACGTGGCAGGGAGAGCGCGGGGAGGGTCACCATACCTATTCGTTAGTAAAAAGGTGAAGTTTCGCTATTTTTTAAGTACTTTCGCGCCGTAATTCAGAGTAGTATAATGACAATAACCGAGTTGCGGCTACGCTACGCCGCCCATCCCAACGTAGAGGTGGCGAGGCGGCTGCTGAAGGAACCGTCCGTTCGGTCAATCTTTTGCGAGGGCTTGCGCGCTTCGGCCGCGCCGTTGTTCGCCTCCGTCGTGGTGGAGGGAACCGACTGTCCCTTCGTCTTCATCCTGGGCGACCTCGAGGAGGCGGGCTATTTCTACCACGACCTGACGCAGGTACTGGGCACGGAGAAGGTGCTCTTCTTCCCCTCGTCGTTCAGGCGAGCCATCAAGTACGGGCAAAAGGACGCCGCCAACGAGATACTCCGCACCGAGGCATTGAGCCGCCTGCAAAAGGGCGAGCGCGACCTCCTCGTCGTGACCTATCCCGACGCGCTGGCCGAGAAGGTGGTGTCGCGCCAGGAATTGAGCGACAAGACGCTGAAGCTAAGCGTGGGCGAGCGGGTAGATACCGACTTCGTCACCGAGGTGCTGAGGAGCTACGGCTTCGAGCGCGCCGACTATGTCTATGAGCCGGGCCAGTATGCCGTGCGGGGGAGCATCATCGACGTCTTCTCGTTCGCCTCCGAGTATCCCTACCGTGTCGATTTCTTCGGCGACGAGGTGGACAGCATACGCACCTTCGAGGTGCAGTCGCAGCTATCGGTGGAGAAGAAGGAGAACGTGGCCATAGTGCCCGACCTCGCCGTGGGCGACGACGCCAACGCCGTCAGCACCACCTTCCTCGACTTCCTCCCCTCCGACGCCGTGCTCGCCACGCGCGACTTCCTCTGGATCGGACAGCGTGTACAGACCGTGCACGACGAAGCCCTCACCCCGCAAGCCATCGCCACCCAGGAACTGGAAGAAGAGGGACGCTTCACGCTCGAGGGCAAGCTCATCGACGGCAGCGAGTTCAACCGCCAGGCGCTTCGCTTCCGACGCCTCGAGATGGCCGGCAAGCCCACCGACACACCCAGCGCCACCCTCGTGTTCGACACTGTGGCGCAACCCATATACCACAAGAACTTCGACCTCGCGGCCTCCTCTTTCAAGGAATACATGGCCGAGGGATATACCTTATATATATGTAGCGACAGCCTGAAGCAAACCGACCGCATCCGCGCCATCTTCGACGACAGGGGCGACCATATCGACTTCACTCCCGTGGAGCGCACCCTGCACGAGGGATTCGCCGACCGCACGCTGCGCCTCTGCGTCTTCACCGACCACCAGCTATTCGACCGCTTCCACAAGTACAGCCTCAAGAGCGACAAGGCACGCTCGGGCAAGGTAGCCCTCTCGCTCAAGGAACTCAACCAGTTCGCGCCCGGCGACTACGTGGTGCACACCGACCACGGCATCGGCCGCTTCGCCGGGCTGGTACGCATACCCAACGGCAATACCACGCAGGAAGTGATGAAGCTCGTCTACCAGAACGACGACGTCGTCTTCGTCTCCATACACTCCCTCCACAAGGTGTCCAAGTACAAGGGCAAGGAGGGCGAGCCGCCACGCCTCAACAAGCTGGGCACCGGCGCGTGGGAGAAACTCAAGGAACGCACCAAGACGAAGATCAAGGATATCGCCCGCGACCTCATCAAACTATACTCCCGGCGACGCCAGGAGAAAGGGTTCGCTTACAGTCCCGACAGCTTTTTGCAGCACGAGCTGGAGGCCTCGTTCATCTACGAGGACACCCCCGACCAGAGCAAGGCCACCGCCGACGTCAAGGCCGACATGGAGAGCGACCGCCCCATGGACCGCCTCATCTGCGGCGACGTGGGCTTCGGCAAGACCGAGGTGGCCATACGCGCCGCCTTCAAGGCCGTGGCCGACAATAAGCAGGTGGCCGTGCTCGTGCCCACCACCGTGCTGGCCTACCAGCACTTCCAGACCTTCGGCGCTCGCCTCCGCGACATGCCCTGCCGCGTGGAATACCTCAGCCGGGCGCGCACCGCCAAGCAGGTCAAGGACATACTCCGCGACCTGGCGGCGGGCGACGTCAACATTCTCATCGGCACCCACCGCATACTGGGCAAGGACGTACGCTTCAAGGATCTTGGGCTGCTCGTCATCGACGAGGAGCAGAAATTCGGCGTCAGCGTCAAGGAGAAGCTGCGTCAGCTCAAGGTCAACGTCGACACCCTCACCATGACCGCCACACCCATACCCCGCACCTTACAATTCTCGCTCATGGGCGCGCGCGACCTGAGCGTCATCTCCACTCCCCCGCCCAACCGCTACCCCATACAGACCGAGGTACACGTCTTCGGTCCGGAGCTTATCGCCGACGCCATCAACTTCGAGATGAGCCGCAACGGGCAGGTATTCTTCGTCAACAACCGCATCTCCAACCTCCCCGAGCTGAAGGCGCTGATCGAACGCGACATCCCCGACTGCCGAGTGGCCATCGGACACGGGAAGATGGAGCCGGCCGAGCTGGAGAAAGTCATACTCGGATTCGTGGGCTACGACTACGACGTGCTGCTGGCCACCACCATCATCGAGAGCGGCATTGACATCCCCAACGCCAACACCATCATCATCAACGGGGCGCAGAATTTCGGCCTGAGTGACCTCCACCAGATGCGAGGACGCGTGGGACGCAGCAACCGCAAAGCCTTCTGCTACCTCCTCGCCCCGCCGCTGAGCACCCTCACCACCGAAGGCAAGCGACGCCTGCAAGCCATCGAGAACTTCAGCGACCTCGGCAGCGGCATACACATCGCCATGCAGGACCTCGACATACGCGGGGCGGGCAACCTGCTCGGGGCCGAGCAGAGCGGATTCATCGCCGACCTGGGCTACGAGACCTACCAGAAGATATTGGGCGAGGCCGTGCAGGAGCTGAAGAACGACGAGTTCGCCGACCTCTACGCCGACGAGCTGAAGAGCCAGCATGTCCTCAGCGGCGAGGAGTTCGTGGAGGAATGCCAGGTCGAGAGCGACCTCGAGCTGCTGCTTCCCGCCACCTACGTCACCGGCAGCAGCGAGCGCATGCTCCTCTACCGCGAACTCGACGGGCTGACCGACGAACGTGCCGTGGCCGCCTTCCGCACCCGCCTCGAGGACCGCTTCGGACCCATCCCCCGCGAGACGGAGGAGCTGACACGCATCGTCAGCCTCCGCCGCCTCGGCGCACGGCTGGGAGCCGAGAAGATATTCCTCAAGGGCGGACGCATGACCCTCTTCTTCGTCGCCAACCCCGACAGCCCCTTCTACCAGAGCCGTGCCTTCGATAAGGTCATCGCCTTCGCCCAGCGACGGTATCCCCGCCGCCTCGAACTGCGCGAGCAGAACGGACGGCGAAGCCTCCTGGTGAAAGACGTCGACAACGTGGAGACAGCCGTCAGCCTGCTCAACGAGGTAATGGAGATGGAAGTGGAGTGACACCATCACCCGCACGCCATCACCCGCACTATTTTCGAGGAATATTTGGAAATGTGGAACAAAGTTCGTTTCTTTGTGGACTTGTACATTTCTATGTTTACGATTCACGAGACAACTACAAACGACAATTCTTACCCATACAACGAATCCGAGGCGTTGCGTTTGGTAGCGCTGGGCGATGCGGACGCGTTTCGCTCACTCTATCTCTATTATTACGATCGCCTGTTCCGGTTCGCCATGGGATTCTTGCGCTCCGAAGCCGCTTCGGAGGATGTGGTGTCCGACGTCTTCTTCAATCTCTGGCAGGATCGCCTACGCCTCTCGTCCATACCTCGTTTCCGTCCGTACATCTACACCAGCGTGCGCAACGCCTGCCTCAACGTGCTGAAAAGTCACCAGGTGTCGAGGCGCGACGACTTGCGGCCCGACGAGGTGGAACCACAAGTTGAGATCCCCGCCAACACCCCTTTCGACTACCTCTCGTACAAGGAATTGGCCGATGCCGTACTCCGTGCGGTCGACGCCCTGCCCGAACGTTGCCGCATGGTGTTCAAGCTCAGGCAAGAAGACGAGCTAAGCCACCAGGAAATCGCCCGCGTCATGGGCATCACCGTACGCACCGTAGAACGGCAGATAATGCTGGCCAAGGAGAAGATCAGGCAGGCGCTCCGCGGCTATAAGGAGACGTGAGAAGCTCCGCGCTTCTTGTTCCCCTGCGGAAAGGACTTTACATATTCAGGCATTCCCACTCCCTTTGAAATTGAGCGGACAGCATAGTGGGCGACGAAGATAGCACGCCGATAAGTATTCCCTCTCGCAAGCTCTCGTCGTGCTTACCGCTCCCCGCTTGCCCGAAAACCGTAAGCCGTTTTAGCCAAAATCGATAAAAACGCGTGTTTCGGAACGATAATTTAGGTTATTAGTTAGCAGAATGAAATTAATTCCCTATCTTTGCGGGACAATTTGTCATACAAATAAGGTTTCACCATACTATAACGCTATTGAGAATGACTAAAAAAGAACTTTTTAACAACGAAACGAGAGAACCTTCTTTCCAGCATCGGCCCGTGCGAACGGGATTGTACGACGTCGCCAACGAACACGACGCCTGCGGCGTAGGCATGCTGGTAAACGTGCATGGCGAAAAGTCGCACGACATCGTGGAGTCGGCCCTGAAAGTGCTGGAAAACATGCGCCACCGGGGAGCGGAAGGGGCTGACAACAAGACGGGCGACGGGGCGGGCATCATGCTTCAGATACCCCATGAGTTCATCCTCCTGCAAGGCATACCCGTCCCTGAAAAGGGACGCTACGGCACGGGACTGATCTTCCTCCCGAAAAATGAAAAAGACCAAGCGGCTATCCTGAGCATCGTCATCGAGGAAATCGAGAAAGAGAGCCTCACCCTGATGCACCTGCGCAACGTGCCCACTTGTCCCGAAATACTGGGTGAGGCGGCACTGGCCAACGAGCCTGACATCAAACAGGCCTTCGTCACCGGATTCGCCGACACGGAGAACGCCGAGCGGCAGCTGTACACCATACGGAAAAAGATAGAGAATCGCGTGCGGCAGTCGGCCATAGCCACCAAGGACGACTTCTACGTGGTGTCGCTCTCGACGAAGAGCATTATATATAAAGGTATGCTCTCGTCGCTGCAACTGCGAGGCTACTTCCCCGACCTCACCAACAACTACTTCACCAGCGGACTGGCTCTGGTGCACTCGCGCTTCAGCACCAACACCTTCCCTACCTGGGGACTGGCGCAGCCCTTCAGGCTGCTGGCGCACAACGGCGAGATCAATACCATACGCGGCAACCGCAGCTGGATGGAGGCTCGCGAGAGCGTGCTCTCGGGCACGGCGCTGGGCAACATCAAGGAGATACGTCCCATCATACAGCCCAAGATGAGCGACAGCGCGTCGCTCGACAACGTGCTGGAGTTCCTCGTCATGTCGGGAATGTCGCTCCCACACGCCATGGCGATGCTCGTCCCCGAGTCGTTCAACGAGAAGAACCCCATCAGCGAGGACCTCAAGGCTTTCTACGAATACCACTCTATCCTCATGGAGCCATGGGACGGACCGGCCGCCCTCCTCTTCAGCGACGGCCGATACGCCGGCGGCATGCTGGACCGCAACGGCCTGCGACCCGCCCGATACCTCATCACCAAGAACGACATGATGGTGGTGGCCTCGGAGGTGGGCGTGATGGACTTCGAACCGGGCGATATCAAGGAGAAGGGACGCCTGCAGCCGGGCAAGATCCTGCTCATCGACACCGAGAAAGGGGAAATATACTACGACGGACAACTGAAAAAAGTGCTGGCCGACGCCAAGCCCTATCGCCGCTGGCTGGCCAATAACCGCATCGAGCTGGACGAGCTGAAGAGCGGACGCAAGGTGCCCCACAGCGTGGAGAAGTACGACCGCATGTTGCGCGTATTCGGATACTCGAAGGAAGACGTGGAACGCATCATCGCCCCCATGGCGAGCGCCGGGGCCGAACCCACCAACTCGATGGGCAACGACACCCCGCTGGCCGTGCTGTCGGACAAGCCACAGCTGTTCTACAACTACTTCCGCCAACAGTTCGCGCAAGTCACCAACCCACCCATCGACCCGCTGCGCGAGGAGCTGGTGATGTCGCTCACCGAGTACATCGGCGCCGTGGGGATGAACATCCTCACGCCCAACGAGGGACATTGCAAGATGGTGCGCCTCAACCACCCCATCCTCACCAACACGCAGATCGACCTGCTCCGCAACATACGCTACAAAGGCTTCAAAGCCGCGCGCCTGCCCATGCTCTTCGAGATAGCCCGGGGCAAGGCGGGACTGCAAGAGGAGCTGGCCAACCTCTGCAAGCGCGCCGAGGAATCGGTGAGCGAGGGCGTGAACTACATCATCCTCACCGACCGCGACGTCGACGCCACGCACGCCGCCATACCGTCGCTCCTGGCAGTGAGCGCCGTACATCATCACCTCATCTCGGTGGGCAAACGGGTGCAGACAGCCCTCGTGGTGGAGAGCGGCGAGATCCGCGAAGTGATGCACGCCGCCCTGCTGCTGGGATTCGGAGCCAGCGCGCTCAACCCTTATATGGCCTTCGCCATACTCGACCAATTGGTCAAGAACCAAGATATACAGCTCGACTACGCCACGGCGGAGAAGAACTACATCAAGGCCATCTGCAAGGGACTGTTCAAGATCATCAGCAAGATGGGCATCTCCACCATACGCTCCTACCGAGGCGCCAAGATATTCGAGGCCGTGGGACTGAGCGAGGAGCTGAGCAAAGCCTACTTCGGCGGCATCGGCTCGCCGATAGGCGGCATACGCCTCGAGGAGGTAGCCCGCGACGCCATCGCCTTCCACAAGGAGAGCTTCGCCGACGAGCTGGGCACCCTGCTGCCCAACAAGGGGCTGTACGCCTACCGCAAGGACGGAGAGGCGCACGCCTGGAACCCCGAGACTATCAGCACCCTGCAATTAGCCACCCGCCTGGGCAGCTACACGAAGTTCAAGGAATACACCCGGCTGGTGGACGGCAAGGAGAAACCCATCTTCCTGCGCGACTTCCTCGACTATCGACGCGCCCCCATCCCCATCGACGAGGTGGAACCGGTGGAGGACATCATGCGACGCTTCGTCACCGGCGCCATGTCGTTCGGCTCCATCAGTAAGGAGGCGCACGAAACCATGGCCTTGGCCATGAACAAGATACACGGACGCAGCAACACCGGCGAGGGAGGCGAGGACGCCGCGCGCTTCCATCCCCTGCCCGACGGAAACTCCATGCGTAGCGCCATCAAGCAGGTGGCCTCCGGACGCTTCGGCGTGACAGCCGAATACTTGGTGAACGCCGACGAGATACAGATCAAGATCGCCCAGGGCGCCAAGCCCGGCGAGGGCGGACAGCTGCCGGGATTCAAGGTCAACGACGTGGTGGCCAAGACACGCCACTCCATACCCGGCATCTCGCTCATCTCGCCACCGCCGCACCACGACATCTACTCCATCGAGGACCTGGCGCAGCTCATCTTCGACCTGAAGAACGTCAACCCCAACGCCAAGATCAGCGTGAAGCTGGTGGCCGAGAGCGGCGTGGGAACCATCGCCGCCGGCGTGGCCAAGGCCAAGGCCGACCTCATCGTCATCTCGGGAGCCGAGGGCGGCACGGGGGCATCGCCCGCCTCGTCCATACGCTACGCGGGCATCTCGCCCGAGCTGGGGCTGAGCGAGACGCAGCAGACCCTCGTGCTCAACGGCCTGCGCGGACAGGTGGTGCTGCAAACCGACGGGCAGCTGAAGACGGGGCGCGACATCGTGCTCATGGCCCTGCTCGGCGCCGAGGAGTTCGGATTCGCCACGTTGGCACTCATCGTGATGGGCTGCGTGATGATGCGCAAATGCCACCAGGACACCTGCCCCGTGGGCGTGGCCACGCAGAACCCCGAGCTGCGCAAGCGCTTCCACGGAAGGGCCGAATACTTGGTCAACTTCTTCACCTTCCTCGCTCAGGAAGTGCGCGAGCACCTGGCCGAGATGGGATACAAGAAGCTGGACGACATCATCGGACACACCGAACTCATCACCCGCAAGCCGGGCAAGGACGACCCCAACCCGAAACATGCCCTCATCAACTTCGGCAAGATGCTGACGCGCATCGCGGGCAACGCCGCCATCCACCACGTCATCGATCAGCAACATGGCATCGACAGCGTGAAGGACGTGGCCATCATCGCCGCCGCCAAGGAGGCTATCGAAAGGGAGAAGGAGGTGTCGCTGGAATACACCATAGCCAATACCGACCGCGCCATAGGTGCCATGCTCTCGGGCGTCATCGCCCAGAAGTACGGCGAGCGGGGATTGCCCGAGGACACGCTCAACGTGAAGTTCAAAGGCTCGGCCGGACAGTCGTTTGGCGCGTTCCTCGTAGCCGGCGTCAACTTCAAGCTCGAGGGTGAGGCCAACGACTACCTCGGCAAGGGGCTGAGCGGCGGACGCATAGCCGTGCTGCCACCCATACGCAGCAACTTCGAGGCCGAGAAGAACACCATAGCCGGCAATACCTTGCTCTACGGAGCCACCAGCGGCGAGGTCTACATCAACGGGTGCGTGGGCGAACGCTTCGCCGTGCGCAACTCGGGGGCCACAGCCGTAGTGGAAGGCGTGGGCGACCACTGCTGCGAATACATGACCGGCGGACGCGTGGTGGTGCTGGGCGAGACGGGACGCAACTTCGCCGCCGGCATGAGCGGAGGCGTGGCCTACGTGTGGAACAAGAACGACAATTTCGACTTCTTCTGCAACATGGACATGGTGGAACTATCGCTCATCGAAGAGGCAAGCTACCGCAAGGAGCTGCACGAGCTTATCCGCCAGCACTACCTTTACACCGGCTCGAAGCTGGCACGCACCATGCTCGACAACTGGAGCCACTACGTCGACCAGTTCATCCAGATCGTACCCATCGAATACAAGAAGGTACTGCAAGAGGAGCAGATGCGCAAGCTCCAGCAGAAGATAGCCGATATGCAAAGAGATTATTAAAACATAGATATTCACCACAGAGTACACAGAGTTTCACAGAGTTATCAAAGAGGAACCAAAGAGTTATCAGGAAAACTCTGCGATACTCCGTATCCTCCGTAGTGAAAAAATTCTTCATTCTTAATTCTTAATTCTTCATTTCAAATGGGAGACCCGAAAGCATTCTTAAACATACCTCGACAGGAAGCGGGATACCGCCCCGTGAACGAGCGCATCACCGACTACAGTCAGGTGGAGCAGACCCTGAACACCAAGAGCCGCCGGCAGCAGGCATCGCGCTGCATGGATTGCGGCATCCCCTTCTGCCACTGGGCATGTCCCGTGGGCAACAAGCAACCCGAATGGCAGGACGCCCTCTACAAAGGGAAGTGGAAAGAGGCGTACGACATCCTCGAGGCGACCTGCGACTTCCCCGAGTTCACCGGGCGCATCTGTCCGGCCCCGTGCGAGAAATCGTGCGTGCTGAAACTTTCGTCGGGCGAACCGGTCACCATCCGCGAGAACGAGGCCGCCATCGCCGAGGCCGCCTTCCGCGAGGGATACATCAAGATACATACCCCCAAGCGCAACGGCAAGCGGGTGGCCGTGATCGGTGCCGGACCCGCCGGACTGGTAGCCGCCAACCACCTCAACCGGATGGGCTACGAGGTGACCCTCTTCGATAAGGACGAAGCCCCGGGCGGACTGCTGCGCTTCGGCATACCCAACTTCAAGCTCGACAAGGTGGTGATCGACCGCCGCATGAAGTTCCTCGAGGCCGAAGGCATCATCTTCAAGATGAGCACGCCCGTCGACCTGGGCAAGCTACCCAAAGGATTCGACGCCTACTGCGTGGCCACCGGAACACCCACCGCACGCGACCTCAACATTCCCGGCCGCGAGCTGAAAGGCATACACCTCGCGCTGGAGATGCTCGCCCAGCAGAATCGCGTGCTGGCCGGACAGACTTTCGACAAGAGCCAGCTGGTGAACGCCAAGGGCAAGCGGGTGCTCGTGATAGGCGGCGGCGACACCGGGTCCGACTGCATCGGCACCAGCATCCGCCAAGGCGCCGTGAGCGTGCTCCAGATCGAGATCATGCCCAAGCCGCCCGTAGGCGAAAACCCCGACACGCCATGGCCGCAGTGGCCCATCGTCTTCAAGACCACCTCCAGCCACGAGGAAGGATGTGAGCGCCGCTGGTGCCTCGCCTCGGCGAAGTTCGTCGGCAAGGACGGCAAGGTCACCGGCGTGGAGGTGGAAGAGGTGGAGTGGCTGCCCGCCGCCGACGGCGGACGACCCGCCATGAAGCCCACGGGTAAGAAAGAGACCATAGCCGCCGACATGGTGATGCTGGCCATGGGATTCGTCAAGCCCGAGCTGCCTAAGTTCGGTCCCAACGTATTCGTCACCGGCGACGCCGCGCGCGGCGCCAGCCTCGTGGTGCACGCCATGGCCGACGGACGCAAGGCCGCCCACGACATAGACGCGTACCTCAAAGTGAGTAAATAAACAAATCCTTCTATAAACAACCCCCAAATACACTTACGACTATGTGTGGAATAGCAGGCATACTCAACATAAAAGAGCAAAACAAGGAACTGAGAAGCAAAGCCCTGAAAATGGCGCAGAAGCTGCGCCACCGCGGACCCGACTGGAGCGGCATCTACGTGGGAGGAAGCGCCATCATGGCGCACGAACGCCTCTCTATCGTCGACCCGCAGAGTGGCGGACAACCCCTTTACTCACCCAACCGCAAGCTGGTGCTGGCCGTGAACGGCGAGATATACAACCATCGCGACATCCGCAACCGCTACGCCGGACGGTACGACTTCCAGACGGGAAGCGACTGTGAGGTCATCCTCGCCCTCTACCAAGACAAGGGAATCGATTTCCTCGAAGATCTCAACGGTATATTCGCCTTCGTGCTCTACGACGAGGAACGCGACGAGTTCCTCATCGCCCGCGACCCCATCGGCGTGATCCCTCTTTATATAGGCCGCGACGCCGCCGGACGCGTCTACGTGGGCAGCGAGCTGAAAGCCCTCGAGGGATTCTGCGACGAATACGAACCCTTCCTTCCCGGACATTACTTCTACAGCCGCGAAGGCGAGATGAAGCGCTGGTACACCCGCGACTGGATGGAGTACGACGCCGTGAAGGATAACCCCGCACGGGTGGACGACATCAAGGAAGCGCTCGAGGAGGCCGTGCAACGGCAACTCATGAGCGACGTGCCCTACGGCGTCCTCCTCTCGGGCGGACTCGACAGCTCCGTCATATCCGCCGTGGCCAAGAAATATGCCGCCATGCGCATCGAGACCGACGGATCCAGCGAGGCCTGGTGGCCGCAGCTGCACTCCTTCGCCGTGGGGCTGAAGGATGCGCCCGACCTCATCAAGGCGCGCGAGGTGGCCGACTTCATCGGCACCGTGCACCACGAGATCAACTACACCGTGCAAGAGGGTCTCGACGCCATACGCGACGTCATCTACTTCATCGAGACGTACGACGTCACCACCGTGCGCGCCTCCACGCCGATGTACCTGCTGTCCCGCGTCATCAAGTCCATGGGCATCAAGATGGTGCTGAGCGGCGAGGGAGCCGACGAGGTGTTCGGTGGATACCTCTATTTCCACAAGGCCCCCACCCCGCAAGCGTTCCACGAGGAGACGGTGCGCAAGCTCTCCAAGCTCTACCTCTACGACTGCCTCCGGGCCAACAAGAGCCTCGCCGCCTGGGGCGTGGAGGGACGCGTGCCCTTCCTCGACAAGGAGTTCCTCGACGTGGCCATGCGCCTCAACCCGCGGGCGAAGATGTGCCCCGGCAAGGAGATCGAGAAGCGCGTCGTGCGCGAAGCCTTCGCCGACATGCTGCCCCCCAGCGTGGCCTGGCGGCAGAAGGAGCAGTTCAGCGACGGCGTGGGATACTCGTGGATCGACACGCTGAAGGAGGTCACCGCCGCCGCCGTGAGCGACGAGCAGATGGCCGCCGCCGCCCAACGCTTCCCCATCAATACGCCCATGAACAAGGAGGAGTACTACTACCGCACCATCTTCGAGGAGCACTTCCCCAGCCCCAGCGCCGCACGCACCGTACCCAGCGTGCCCAGCGTGGCTTGCTCCACCGCCGAGGCACTGGCCTGGGATGCCGCCTTCCAGAACATGAACGACCCCAGCGGCCGCGCCGTGAAGGACGTACACGAAGAGGCGTACTAAGCGCTATCTTGCCCTCGTAAGACTGGAATCGGAAGATACCTTCAAGGCACGGATTTCACTGTTCGCGTGACGCGAACAGTGAAATCCGTGCCTTGAAGCTTTTATATCTCAACTTTCGCAAATATCTTATCGTAATCCGCATGAGATGTTCGCGGCTTTACGAAGCGTCCATGCGGACTACGTGGGATGTTTGCGGTTCCGCGAAGCGTCCATGCCGCCTGCGTGAGGTGTTCGCGATTCCGCGAAGCGTCCATGCAGCCTGCGTGAGGTATTCGCGGTTCCGCGAAGTGTCCATACAGCTATCGTGGGAAGTTCGCAGTTCTACGAAGCGTCCATGCGGGCTGTGTGGGATGTTCGCGATTTCGCGAAGCGTCCATGCAGCCAGAATGGGCGCTGCGCAGAACAGATTCCATTTGAATACTTACGAAAGTCGAGTTATATCAATTGAATATGTAGCGTACGCTGAACTGTACGGAGTAGGTCGAGCGGAAGTTCTGATAGGTGCGGTACGTATCCTTCAGCACCTCATTGCCGTCCTTGTTCATGGTGAAGGCGCCGTCGCGGTAGTTCAGCAGGTTGGTGTTGTTCACCTGCTTGTACAGTCCCCAGCTGTTGTTCAGCAGGTTGGGCAGGTTCTTGATGTCGACGCCAAACTGCAACGTGTTGCGCTTCCCGTTCACCTTCAGGTAGAAGTCCTGGTTGAACTTGAAGTCCACCTGGTGATGCCAGGGCATCATGGCTCCTCCCCGCTCGGCGTATTGGCCTTTCCGTTTCTTCAGGTAGCTGTCCTGGTTGATGTAATTCCAGAAATCGTCTCTCTGCGCCTGGGCCGAGTAGGTCACCTTGTCGCCCTGCTTCACGTCGACGAAGTTCCACTTGTCCAGGTCGGCCCTCGACGCCGGAACGAAGAGCAGGTTGTTGGCCCCGTAATCGTTGACAATATTGCCTCCGAACGTGTACGAGTAGCGGCTGTACGAGTAACCTCCCGCGAAGCCCATCTGCATACCCTCGTAGAGCAGCGACACGCTGGTACCGAAGTGCTTGCCGTACTCCTTGTGGTAGCCGATAGTGGCCAGCACGCGGTCGGGAGCCACGTACGTGCCATAGCCCAGTTCGTGCTCGTTGATGCCGTTGACGGAATATATATTGGTATAGTAGGCCGACGATACCTGGTCGCCTATGCCATCGCTGTACGAACGCGACTTGGAGTGCGTGTAGCTCAGCGAGGCGTCCAGTCCGAAGTCGAACTTCTTGTGCAGTTGCGCCGTGATGGAGTAGTAGTAGGCGCCGTTTTTCTTCCAGTTCTCCAGCATGTAAACATGCTGGCCCGAGTGGTATTGCTCGTATTGGTGGCGCGTGTCGCCCGGCGCGGGCGTTATGGTCTTGTCGCTAAGCTTATAACCCCTGTTGGACACCACCACGGGGTTGTAGTCGCGGCTGTAGATTCCCTCGAGCGTGAAGTCGATGTCGTACGGCAGCTTCATGTCGACGGCCAGCGACGTCTTCCAGGTCGACGGCATCTTCAGCTTGGTGCTGATGATGGTAGGCGACGCAGGCGCCGTGGGCGTGGTGGGGTTGAAGCCGTTGGGGTAGATGTCGGCGAGGATGTCGTTCACGTTGGTGTGGAAATCGGGTTGCACGCCTGTGGCGGCACTCGCCTTGGAGTATCCGTAGTAGGTTTGCCCCACGTTGGAATTGCCCACGGCGGAGACTAACCAGACAAACGGCAGTCGCCCCACGAACAGACCCGTGCCACCGCGGAGCACATACTTGCGCTCGCCGGTGATGTCCCAGTTGAATCCCACGCGTGGCGATACGGAGAGCTTGGCCGACGGAAGCTGGTCGGTAGAGTAATGCTCACCGCCGAAGTCGAGGTCGGCGAACGCCTTGTTATAGTTGTCCTTCAATGAGGGATAGGTGGGCAGTTCGAAGCGCAGGCCGCCGGTGAGCTTGAAGTTATCCGACACGGAGACCTCATCCTGCAGGTAGAGCGAGAACTGCTGGAATTTCATGCGGGCGTAGAACTGCGACAGGTCGGCCCGATTGGAGTGAGTGATGGCGAAGGCCGACGGCTTGGCATGGTTGGCGCCTCCGTTGACGTTGCTCACGAAGTCCTCCCAGGAGGCGAAGGCGTAATATCCCGCGCCGGCCTGCATATATCCGTTAGTGGCGCTGGTGTGCTCGTACTGGAAGCCGGCCATGAGCTTGTTGATACCCACGTTCCAGTTGAACTCGTCGGTTACGGTGTAGACCGACGTCTGCCGCAGGTTGCCCCGGGTGAAGAAATCCAGTCCGAAGTTGGCGTACGAGGCACCCTCCTCGAGGATGTCCACCGTGGGGAACGCGCTCCCGTCGAAGGAGCGCGGCTCGTTCTGGTAGGAATAGGCGAAGCGCAGCATGTTGTTCATCGCCCCGTCGGCGAAGCGTGAGTTCCATTCGCCGGCCAGCGACGTGAAGTCGCGTACCTGGTAATAGTTGGAGTTTTTGAAGCTCAACGAGTAGACGGATCCGCGGTTGTAGCTCGACACCGGCGTGTAGATGTCGGCCGCCCGCAAGGGGTTGGTCGAGCTTGAGGGGAAGCTGGAATCCTTGGTATGCGTCTTCGTGAAGCGCAGGCTCAGCTTGTTGTTCATGTTGGCGTTCCAGTCCAAGCGTCCCATGATGCGGTAGGCGGGCGTGTTCACCGAATAGCCGCTGTAGGCTCCCGGGTCGTAGCCGAACTTGTCAGTCAGGAACTTACGTATTTCGTTCATGCCATACCACGTCTTGCCGTTGGCGTCGGTCTTCGTGTCCACCAGCGGACGATGCACGTTACCCGTGAATTGCTCTTCCAGCGAGGTGCGCGGCATGTAGCTCGTGCCCGCCGTAACGTTGTCCTCGTACTCGCCGTTGACGAAGAAGAATAGCTTGTCCTTGATGATGGGGCCTCCGAAGCTGGCTCCGTACGTATAGTATTGCGACTTCGTACGGTTCAGCTTGTAGCCGTCCACGTTGTTGCCTTTGAGATTCTCGTTGTTGAAGTAGCCGTACACCGTCCCGCGGAACTGGTTATCGCCCGAACGGGTCACCGCGTTGATGGATCCTCCGGTGAATCCGCTCTGCCGCACGTCGAACGGCGTGACGGCCACCGTCACCTGCTCCAGGGCGTCGAG
This sequence comes from Mediterranea sp. (in: CFB group bacteria), assembly GCA_031261785.1. Lineage (GTDB taxonomy): Bacteria > Bacteroidota > Bacteroidia > Bacteroidales > Bacteroidaceae > Bacteroides. The sequence goes on along the minus strand of JAISIZ010000049.1, from coordinate 3,256 downwards.
CGAGATGGGCGAGCCGTTGGCGGGCAGGTTACCACCCAGTCCGAAGGTATTGTTGAAGGCGGCTCCGTCCACCGTGACAAACGACTGGCGGAAGTTGCCCCCGCCCACGGCGAAGCCGTTGCCCACGTCGGCTCCTTGCGGCGAGAGGCGCATGATATCGCTGATGCTGCGCGAGATGGTGGGCGTCGAGATAATTGTTTCGCGGTTGGCATTCATGATGGCACCCGCCCGGTCGGTCTTCATGTTGCTCTCCTTGCTGGCCGTCACTGTCACCTCGGCGAGCAGCTCCGTGCTCTCCTTCAGCGTCACGTTCAGCGTGTAGTTGTCGCCCAGCAGCAGGCTGATGCCCGTATAGGTCACGCTTTGGTAGCCCACGTACGATATTTCCACTCGGTAGGGGCCGCCCGTGCGCATGCCCTGCAGGTTGAATTGCCCGTTCACGTTGGTCACCGTGCCGTAGCGCGTGCCCGAAGGTTCGTGGATGGCAACGATGGTCGCCCCGATGATGGGTTCGTTCTGTGCCGTCACCTTGCCACTCATGGTGGCCGTAGTGATCTGTGCGCTCATTGTCACTGTGAGAAGCGACAGCAACAAGAACAATAAGGATCGTGTCTTTGTCAACATTGTCTTGAATCAAATTGGTTAGTTTACTATGTCGCGTCGCGTTTAACGACGTGCAAAAGTAGTTAAACTTCTTTAGACACTCGCTACGATGGCATGACAATCTTTCTATAATTTAACGACAGACATTCCCGTGAAATAGTTATCTTCGCGCCATTAACCCAGGTGATATACCATTATTAAATATACGCTATATGGCTGACGACAAGAAAATAATCTTCTCGATGGTGGGGGTGAGCAAAGCTTTCCAACCCAACAAAAACGTGTTGAAGGACATCTACCTCTCTTTCTTCTACGGAGCGAAAATAGGCATTATCGGCCTCAACGGATCGGGTAAGTCCACGCTGCTGAAAATCATCGCCGGACTGGAGAAGTCCTACCAGGGCGAGGTGGTCTTCGCACCCGGATACTCCGTGGGCTACCTGGCGCAGGAACCCTACCTCGATCCCGCCAAGACGGTGAAAGAGGTAGTGATGGAGGGCGTGCAGCCCATCGTCGACGCGCTGGCCGAGTACGAGGAAATCAACCAGAAGTTCGGACTGCCCGAGTACTACGAGGACGAGGAGAAGATGAACGTCCTCTTCGCCCGGCAAGGTGAGCTGCAGGACATAATCGACGCCACCGACGCATGGAACCTCGACACCAAGCTGGAACGGGCCATGGATGCCCTGCGCTGTCCACCGGGGGAGCAACCCGTGGCCAACCTGTCGGGTGGCGAACGCCGACGGGTGGCACTCTGCCGGCTCCTGCTCCAGAAGCCCGACATCCTGCTGCTCGACGAGCCGACCAACCACCTCGACGCTGAGTCCATCGACTGGCTCGAGCAACACCTGCACCAGTACGAGGGAACCGTCATCGCCGTGACGCACGACCGCTACTTCCTCGACCACGTGGCCGGATGGATCCTCGAGCTGGACCGCGGCGAGGGCATACCCTGGAAAGGCAACTACTCCTCGTGGCTGGAGCAGAAGACCCGACGCATGGAGCAAGAGGAGAAGACAGCCAGCAAACGGCGCAAGACGCTGGAGCGCGAGCTTGAATGGGTGCGCATGGCACCCAAGGCCCGGCAGGCGAAAGGCAAGGCACGCCTCAACTCGTACGACAAGCTGCTCAACGAAGACGTGAAGGAGAAGGAGGAACGCCTCGAGATATTCATCCCCAACGGCCCGCGCCTCGGCAACAAGGTGATCGAGGCCAAGCACGTGGCCAAGGCGTATGGCGACAAGCTGCTGTTCGACGACCTCAACTTCATGCTGCCACCCAACGGCATCGTGGGCGTGATAGGTCCCAACGGCGCCGGCAAGACCACGCTCTTCCGACTCATCATGGGCATGGAGACGGCCGACAGCGGAGAGTTCGAGGTGGGCGAGACGGTAAAGGTCGCCTACGTGGACCAGCAGCATAAGGACATCGACCCCAAGAAGAGTGTCTACCAAGTCATCTCGGGAGGCAACGAGCTGCTACGCATGGGTGGACGCGACATCAACGCCCGCGCCTACCTCTCGCGGTTCAACTTCTCGGGAGCCGACCAGGAGAAACTCTGCGGCGTGCTCTCGGGCGGCGAACGCAACCGCCTGCACCTCGCCATGGCGCTGAAGGAAGAGGGCAACGTACTGCTGCTCGACGAGCCGACCAACGACATCGACGTGAACACCCTGCGTGCCCTCGAGGAGGGTCTCGAGGACTTCGCCGGCTGCGCCGTGGTCATCTCGCACGACCGCTGGTTCCTCGACCGCATCTGCACGCACATCCTCGCCTTCGAGGGCGACTCCAACGTCTTCTACTTCGAAGGTTCCTACTCGGAATACGAGGAGAACAAACTCAAACGGTTAGGCAACGAGGAACCCAGGCGGGTGAGATACCGGAAGCTGGGCGACTAAGCCTAAATGGCCATGCTATCCGCATCTCGTACCCTTAGGGACAGAAGCTCCGTACTCACAGGGAGAGGTCGATGCTCCTGTCGGGGAGAGGTGGAGGGCTTCTCTTAGGGAGAGGTGGAGGGGTACTCACGGGCAGAGGACGATGCTCCTCTCGGGGATGGATGACCGGCTCATACGGAGTGAACGGCGTACGGACTAATCACTAACCGCTAATCACTAATCACTATTATCCCCCTTTCCTGCAAAGAGTTTTCGCGAACACCCCCTACGCGCTTCCGAAACATGCTGTAGGGAGGGAGTGATTTTACTGTCAGGGTCTGATTTTGGTTGGCGGTCAGGCCTGTATCATCCATCACTCCCTGTTAAACTACCTATTCATCCGCTCGCAAAATGTGAGACTCTGCTGGAGACGATACAGGATAAACACAGGTTTTCACTGGTATCCCCATAATCCGCAATGCTCCTCCCATTCTTCATTCTTCATTTTCCAAGGAATATCCGCGGGAAAGTCCTATCTTCGCGTTACATTCATTTTTTAATTCTCAATTCTCAATTTTTAATTTAAGAAGTATGGCATTACCAACCCGCATCTTCCCCATAGGGATACAGAGCTTCGAGCAATTGCGTACTCGCAATTACCTGTACGTGGACAAGACCGAGCTGGTGTACCAGATGGCCAACACCAACCAGGTCTATTTCCTCAGCCGCCCCCGCCGTTTCGGCAAGAGCCTGTTGCTCTCCACGCTGAAAGCCTA
>JAISIZ010000044.1 GCA_031261785.1 Mediterranea sp. (in: CFB group bacteria) | reverse complement strand
AGTTACATGCAAATTACATGCAAACAAAAAGCAAAAGGAGCTACGATTACTCGTAACTCCTTTATTTTCAGGTAGCGGGACCCGGGATTGAACCGGGGACCTCATGATTATGAATCATGCGCTCTAACCGGCTGAGCTATCCCGCCATCGTTTTCTCGATTGCGGGTGCAAAGATAGATGTTTTCTGGCAATCTCCAAAACTTACGGGAGCTTTTTTGAGGACTAATCTTTTGGGGAGAGGGGAAGCTCTTGTCGAGGAGCCAATAAAGAGAGGAAAATAGGGGAATTAAGAAGAAAAAGTGCGGCTTATGCTGCGTAATTAGAAAAAAGTGCCTATCTTGGCGCACGGAAAACAATCGATTAGTAGCAATGGAAAAGGAAAAAATACATCTGGAATACATGCTGAATTCCACTTCACGGAATATTCTGTGGGGTTGTATCAGCACGCCCTCGGGATTGGAAGATTGGTTTGCGGACAAAGTGGTGTCCGACGACCACATCGTGGAATTCCATTGGGGGAAGACCGAGATGCGGAAGGCGGAGATCATCGCCATACGAATGTTCTCCTACATCCGCTTTCACTGGATGGACGATGAGGACGAGAGAGATTTCTTCGAGATCAAGATGGGATACAACGAACTGACTAACGACTATGTGCTTGAAATTACCGACTATGTCGATGTCGACGAAGCCGACGACATGCGGGAACTGTGGGAATCGCAAGTGGCCCGGCTGCGGCGTACGTGTGGTTTTTAGTTAACTTTCGGATAAAATATTTCGGCGCTCGTCCTTTTTGTGCTACTTTTGCGTCTTAAAATGCACGAGGTCCCGTTAAGATGCTACGCATAAAGAAATTAGATCTGTTTATCGTAAAGAGCTTTCTTCTGCTCTTTGTGGGCACGTTCTTCATCTGCCTCTTCATCTTCATGATGCAGTTTCTGTGGAGGTATGTCGACGATTTGGTCGGAAAAGGGCTGGGAATGGATGTCTTGGCTAAATTCTTCCTTTACTCCGGACTGACGTTGGTTCCTGTCTCGTTGCCTTTGGCCGTGCTCTTGGCTTCATTGATCACTTTCGGAAATTTCGGTGAGCGTTACGAACTGCTCGCCATGAAGGCCGCCGGTATATCCTTGTTGAAGATCATGCGCCCGCTCGCTTTCCTTATTTGCGGAGTGGTGGCGGTTTCCTTCTATTTCCAGAACGTCATCGGCCCCATCGCGCAAGGCAAGCTCTACACGCTACTTCGTTCCGTGAAGGACAAATCACCCGAACTCGAGATCCCCGAGGGAGTGTTCTACACCGAGATAACGAACTACAACCTGCGAGTGGAGAAGAAAGACCGGCACACGGGCCTGCTCCACGACGTCTTGATATACGACATGAAAGACGGGTTCGAGAACGCCCGCGTCATATACGCCGATTCGGGCAGGCTGGAGATGACGGCCGACAAGAAGCACCTCTGGCTGCACCTTTACGACGGCGACCTCTTCGAGAACCTGCGGGCGCAGAGCATGAAGTCGCAAAACGTGCCCTACCGGCGCGAAGAATTTCGTGAGAAGCACACGTTGATAGAGTTCGACTCCGATTTCACCATGGCGAGCAGCGACTACATGAGCAACAACTTCCTGACCAAGAACATCGGTGAACTGCAACACTCCATCGATTCCATCAAGATATGGGGCGACAGCGTGGGCCGACAGTATTACAATGACTTGTCCGACGCCGCCCTACGTCCCTCCTATACCCTCGTGAAGGCCGACTCTTCGCGAATCGAGGAGGCCGACATCAGCGCGTACGATATCGACAGCCTCTACGACATCGCCTCCCTCACGCAGAAGCAGAAGATCATCTCCTCGGCCGTGAGCAGGGCCGAGAACACCAATACCGACCTGAAGTTCAAGGGGAGCACGATAGGGCAGAACGACTTTGTGCTCCGACGTCACGAGATAGAATGGCACAAGAAGTTCACCATCTCGCTCTCCTGCTTGCTTTTCTTCTTCATCGGGGCTCCCTTGGGAGGCATCATCCGCAAGGGCGGCCTGGGTATGCCGGTGGTGGTGTCGGTGGTGCTCTTCATCGTCTATTACATTATCGACAACACGGGTTACAAGATGTCGCGCGACGGCAAATGGATCGTCTGGACCGGCATGTGGCTAAGTAGCCTGGTACTGGCCTCGCTGGGCACCTTCTTCACCTATAAGTCCAACAACGATTCCGTAGTGCTCAACGCCGACGCCTATATGCTCTGGCTCAAGAAGGTGATGGGCGTGCGCAGCCAGCGACACCTGTTCAAGAAAGAGGTGATCATCCAGGACCCCGACTACGGCAGCTTGCCTTCCCGACTGGACGGGCTGACCGCCTCCTGCCGGCGTTACCTCGACGAGAACCGCCTGACGAAAGCCCCCGGCTACTTCCGCCTCTGGATGTCCGACGCGAAAGACGACGAGATGCTGACCATCGACGAGCGGCTGGAGGAAGCCGTGGAGGAGTTGTCCAACACCAAGTCGGCCATTCTGCTGGCTTCGGTAAACAATTATCCCATCATTCCCGTTTCTGCCCATGTGAGGCCGTTTCCCGGGCATTGGTTGAACGTGGCCGCCGGTGTCATCTTCCCCCTGGGCCTCTTCTTCTATTTCCGGATATGGGCGTTCCGCAAGAGGCTGGCCAAGGACTTGGAGCGGGTGATACAGACAAACGAGCAAATCAAAGCCATCATACGAGATGGAGAATATATAAATAAGTAGTAGCAGACAGATTATGGAACAGATCAAATTGGATACGATAGAAGAAGCCATTGCCGATTTCCGCGAAGGCAAATTTGTGGTAGTGGTGGACGATGAGGATCGCGAGAACGAGGGCGACCTGATTATAGCCGCCGAGAAAATTACCCCCGAAAAGGTGAACTTCATGCTCAAGCACGCCCGGGGGCTGCTCTGCGCGCCCATCACGAAGTCGCGCTGCAAGGAGCTGGACCTGCCGCACCAAGTGTCGGACAACACCTCCATACTCGGCACGCCCTTCACGGTGACAGTCGACAAGCTCGAAGGGTGCACCACCGGCGTGTCCGCGGCCGACCGTGCAGCCACCATACAGGCCTTGGCCGATCCCGCCTCCACGCCGGCCACCTTCGGCCGTCCCGGCCACATCAACCCACTCTACGCGCAGGAGAAAGGTGTGCTCCGTCGTGCCGGCCACACAGAGGCCACTATCGACTTGGCCCGCCTGGCCGGTCTTTATCCCGCGGGGGCGCTGATGGAAATCATGAACGAGGATGGCACCATGGCACGCCTGCCCGAGCTGCGGCAGATGGCCGACGCGTACGGCTTGCGCCTCATCTCCATACACGACCTCATTGCCTATCGCCTCAAGCAAGAGTCCATCGTGGAGCGCGGCGTAGAGGTGAGCATGCCCACCGAGCATGGCATGTTCCGCCTCATTCCCTTCAGGCAGAAGTCCAACGGGCTGGAGCATGTAGCCTTGTTCAAGGGTACGTGGGCCGCGGACGAGCCGATACTCGTCCGCGTGCATTCCTCATGCGCCACCGGCGACATATTCGGCTCCAAGCGGTGCGACTGCGGCGAGCAGCTCCACAAGGCGATGGAGAAGATCGACCAGGCAGGTAAGGGCGTCGTCGTCTACCTTAACCAAGAGGGTAGGGGCATCGGCCTGATGGACAAGATGAAAGCCTACAAATTGCAAGAGGACGGAATGGACACGGTCGACGCCAACATCTGGCTCGGGCACCTCGTCGACGAGCGCGACTATGGCGTGGGCGCCCAGATCCTCCGCGAGCTGGGCGTGCACAAGATGCTCCTGATGACCAATAACCCCGTGAAGCGCGTAGGGCTTGAAGCCTACGGATTGGAGATCGTGGAGAACGTTCCCATCGAGACTACGCCCAACACGTACAACGAGCGCTACCTCAAGACAAAGAAAGAACGGATGGGGCATATCTTACATTTTAATAAGTAAAATGCCTATTCGTTTTCATATATCAGATATTATCGCTTATTTTGGAGCATAATTCAATCAACCGCAATAAAAAGAGATACAAAATGAATCAGCTATCAGACCGTGTGAACAGCTTGTCGCCCTCGGCGACACTCGCCATGTCGCAGAAGAGCAACGAACTAAAGGCGCGGGGCGTCGACGTGATTAACCTGAGTGTGGGCGAACCCGACTTCAACACCCCCGACCATATCAAGGAGGCGGCCCGGCGAGCCATCGACGAAAATTACTCGCGCTACTCGCCCGTCCCGGGTTACCTCTCCCTACGCGAAGCCATCGTGGCCAAACTGAAAAACGAGAACGGCTTAGACTACACCGCCGCCCAAGTGTCGTGCGCCAACGGCGCCAAGCAGTCGGTATGCAACGTCATCATGGTGCTGGTCGGTCCCGGCGACGAGGTTATCGTGCCCGCGCCCTACTGGGTGAGCTACCCCGAGATGGTGAAGCTGGCCGAGGGCGTGCCCGTCATTGTCTCGGCCGGCATTGAACAGGACTTCAAGATGACGCCCGGGCAGCTCGAGGCCGCCATCACCCCCCGTACCAAGGCACTGATACTCTGCTCCCCGTCGAACCCCACCGGTTCCGTCTACTCCAGGGACGAGCTGGCCGCTTTGGCCGCCGTACTGGTTAAGCATCCGCAAGTGATGGTGATAGCTGACGAGATCTACGAGCACATCAACTACATCGGCGCGCACCAGAGTATCGCCCAGTTCGCCGGGATGAAAGAGCGCGTGGTGGTAGTGAACGGCGTCTCCAAGGCATACGCCATGACCGGTTGGCGCATCGGCTTCATCGCCGGTCCCGAATGGGTGGTGAAAGCCTGCAACAAGTTGCAGGGGCAATACACTTCCGGTCCCTGCTCCGTCTCCCAAAAGGCGGCTGAGGCGGCCTATACCGGCACGCAGCTTCCCGTGGAGGAGATGCGTAAGGCTTTCGAGCGCCGGCGCGACCTCATCGTGAAGTTGGCCAAGGAAGTGCCGGGCCTCGAGGTGAACATGCCCGAAGGCGCTTTCTACCTTTTCCCCAAGTGCAGCTCCTTCTTCGGCAAGAGCGCCGACGGCCGTCGGATAGCCGACGCCGAGGACTTGGCCATGTATCTGCTCGAGGAGGCGAACGTGGCCTGCGTGGGCGGCACCTCGTTTGGCGCGCCCGAGTGCATCCGCATGAGCTATGCCACCAGCGACGAGAACATCGTCGAGGCTATTCGCCGTGTCAAGAAAGCGCTGGAGAAACTAAGTGATTAGTGATTAGTGGAGGACAAGCCAATTACTAAGAAAGGCTGCTCCCCGTCATGGGGAAGCAGCCTTTCGCTTCTTCTTTAAGATTGCATTATTCAGCCGGGTGGATTGCTTCCGACGGACAAACGTCCGCACAGGTGCCGCAGTCGGTGCACAGATCCGGGTTGATCGAGTAGATATCGCCTTCAGAGATAGCTTCTACCGGGCACTCGTCGATGCAGGTGCCGCAAGCAATACAATCGTCACTAATTACGTAAGCCATTTTTATTAATCTTTAAATATTAGTACTAATTACGGGCGCAAAAATAAGTCTTTTATCGATTACTTGTTGTCTATTGCCCCTTAAATTCACTTAAATTGTCTCTTTTGCCCCGTCTGGCTTCGTCTTGGCTTCATCACTCCTGACTTCGTCAATGCGCCACCCATTTTTTTCTTACCCCTCGAAGAGGTGTCAGGCAAGGTTCTATCGCGGAGACGCGAAAGCTTTATGCAAATCCGCATGAGACGAAAAGCCCGGGCTTTTTTCTCCATTCCCGAAATCTGATTACAAAAGTCCGAGCTTTTTTCTCCATTCCCGAAATCTGATTACAAAAGCCCGAGCTTTTTTCTCCATTCCCGAAATCTGATTACAAAAGCCCGGACTTCTCGCTCCTCACGAATCCGTGGTTGAAATTTGTCGACCTCGCGCGTTCTTCATGCCATTCGCGAGAGAGGCTATCGGGTTTGCGAAGTGTCCATGCGGTTCGCGTGAACAGTTCGCAGGCTTGATAAATGGCCATGCGGTTCGCGTGAACAGTTCGCGGACCTGACAGACGGCCATGCGCTTCGCATGAACGGTTCGCGGGCCTGACAGACGGCCATGCGCTTCGCGTGAACAGTTCGCGGGTCTGATAGATGGCCATGCGCTTCGCGTGAACGATTCGCGGGTCTGATAGATGGCCACGCGCTTCGCGTGAACAGTCCGCGGCTTTGAAAAGGTCTGATGTCAAACTATTGATCGATTCGAGCATCCATTCGGTCGTGAAGCCGACATGAAGTTGGCCGCTTTGTTCACCATGGGGCGAGTTCATCCACGGACTATTGTGCGTGAGCCGATTTTACGTCCCGCAAACCTCGTCAACAAGCGCCTTCCACAACCGTCGTCTAATATTCCCATATCTTCCATAAATAGTACTAAAATAATCGTTTTGGAATAAAACAACATATATTTTGGAAGATTTGCGTATGTTATTATCCCCGATTCACTCTACTTTAGCGGTCGAAATCTTTCATGGATCTTAATCCCACCTTGCGGAGTGACAAATCTGCGGGGTGGGATCTTCCGGAAGAACTCAATTATAGTTTTAATAGGTTTTAGTTTATTAACTTTGGACACGGTATTATGATAAAACCGCTACAAACAATGACATTGATAGTGTGGCTGGCACTCGTGCCAGCCACACTATGTGCCCAGCAGGGCGCGACAGAGATTCCCTTGAAATATGGTGCCGACCGCGTCGGCAAGCGTGAAGATCCCGCTATGATAAAGTTCCGCGAGAACCGCTTGGGCGCGTTCATCCATTGGGGATTGTATGCCATCCCCGGTGGCGAGTGGAACGGCAAGGTTTACCCCGGTGCCGCCGAATGGTTGAAGAGTTGGGCCAATGTGCCCAGTGACGAATGGATGAAGCTGATGGACCAATGGAATCCCACCAAGTTCGACGCCACGGCTTGGGCCAAGATGGCCAAGGATATGGGCGTACGTTACGTGAAGATCACCACCAAGCACCACGAAGGCTTCTGCCTCTGGCCCAGCAAATACTCCAAATACACCGTAGCCCAGACACCTTATAAGAAGGATATACTGGGCGAGCTGGTGAAGGCGTATAATAAGGAAGGCATCGACGTGCATTTCTACTTTTCCGTAATGGACTGGAGTCATCCCGACTATCGCTCTTCCATCAAGACTCCCGCCGACAGCGTCGCCTTCAGTCGTTTCCTCGAATTCACAGACAACCAACTGAAAGAACTGGCCACCCGGTACCCGACCGTGAAGGACTTCTGGTTCGACGGTACGTGGGACTCTTCCATAAAGAAGAATGGATGGTGGACGGCGCACGTGGAGCGCATGTTGAAGGAGTTGGTGCTCGGAGTAACCATCAACAGCCGGCTGCGCGCCGACGATTACGGCAAGCGCCACTTCGACAGCAATGGCCGCCTGATGGGCGATTACGAATCGGCCTACGAGCGTCGCCTCCCCGATCCCGTGAAAGATCTCAAAGTGACCCAGTGGGACTGGGAAGCCTGCATGACCCTCCCCGAAAACCAATGGGGATACCATAAAGACTGGTCGTTGAGCTACGTCAAGACCCCCATCGAGGTTATCGACCGCATCGTACATGCCGTCTCCATGGGAGGAAACATGGTGGTCAACTTCGGCCCCCAGCCCGACGGCGACTTCCGTCCCGAAGAGAAGGAGATGGCCAAAGCCGTGGGGCAATGGATGCGCCGCTACGGGCAAGCCGTCTACGCTTGCGACTACGCCGGCCTGCCCAAGCAAGACTGGGGCTACTACACCCGCGGCAAGGAAGGCGAGGTGTACATGGTCGTGTTCAACCAGCCCTATAGCCGTCGCCTCACGGTGAAGACACCCAAGGGCGTGACCGTCAAGAAGGCCGAGCTGCTTACCTCCGGCGAACAATTGGACGTGGTGGAAACCGCCCGCAACGAGTACAACATATCCGTACCCGCCCAAGACCAGGGGGAACCCTACGTCATCCGGTTGCAAATGCACTCGAAAGAGGGTGGCAAGGATTCTTATAGAGATGCTTTAACTTAACACAATATGAGGATACGAGCTTTCATCGCAATAGCGTCATTCCTCTGCGCCGGCTGGTCCGGCAGTAAAGCCGCGGCCCGCGAAGTCTCCTCCTTTAACGAAGGATGGGACTTCAAGCGTGGCCCATTCACCACGGAGGCGATGCAAGCGGCCGACCGTTGGAACGGACATTGGGATAAAGTCAATCTACCCCATACGTGGAACGCGCGCGACATGCAAGAGCGTGTGAACGACTTCTACGAGGGAGTGGGCTACTACCGCAAGAAATACTTTTTCGGCGACGAGCTGAAGGACAAGCGCGTCTTTCTCCGTTTCGAGGGAGTAGGGTCATGCGCCGAGGTGTATGTCGACGGGCAATTGGTAGGCACCCACAAGGGAGCGTATGGTGCTTTTGTCTGCGAGCTGACCAAGGCGTTGCGCCTGGGGCGGGAGAATACCATCGTGGTAAAGGCCGACAATACCCATCGCCCCGACGTGATTCCCGTGAACCACAGCCTCTTCGGCGTGTACGGCGGCATCTATCGTCCCGTATGGCTCATCGTCACCGAGCAAACCAACATCACCTTGACCGATTGTGCGTCGCCGGGTGTGTACATCACGCAGAAGAACGTATCCAAGCGTTCGGCAGACATCGCTGTCAAGGTGAAAATCGACAATGGACTTCTCTCTCTCGACTCTATTATGTTGGAGACCAGCATATACACTCAAGAGGGTAAAGAGGTAGCGCGCCAGCAACGGCCGATCACCCTGACACCTCAAGGTACGCAGAGCTACGTAACTCCGTTTATCCTATCCAAGCCCCACCTTTGGCAAGGCCGGAAGGATCCTTATCTGTATAAGGTATCCGTTCGCCTGTTAAGCGGAGGACGATTGGTCGACGAGGTGACGCAGCCGCTGGGCGTGCGCCGTTACGAGATCAAGGCGGGCGAGGGATTCTTTCTCAACGGAGTGAAGTATCCCATGTACGGCGTGACGCGCCACCAAGACTGGTGGAAGCTGGGAAGCGCGCTTACCAACAAGGAGCACGACTACGACCTGGAACAGATCATGGACATCGGCGCTACCACCGTGCGCTTCGCCCATTACCAACAATCGGACTACATCTATTCCCGTTGCGATTCGTTGGGACTTATCGTGTGGGCCGAGATACCCTTTGTGAACAGGGTGACGGGACAGGAGGCCGAGAATGCCCAGACGCAGCTGCGCGAGCTGATCCGCCAGAGCTTCAACCACCCCTCCATCTACGCCTGGGGATTACACAACGAGGTGTACCAGCCGTATGCCTACACCGCCCAGCTGACGGCGACATTGCACGACCTGGCCAAGACGGAGGATCCCGATCGCTTCACCGCTTCCGTGAACGGCTACGGCACCGTCGGGCAAGCCGTAAACCAAAATGCCGACATACAGGGCATGAACCGTTACTTCGGCTGGTACGAGAAGAAGATACAGGACATCAAGCCGTGGGTGGAGAAGATGGAGCAAGAGTACCCTTGGCAGAAACTCATGCTCACCGAATACGGAGCCGACGCCAACATCGATCAGCAGACTGAAGAACTGGGCGACGCCCTGAACTGGGGCAAGCCTTTCTATCCCGAAACATTCCAGACGAAGACACACGAGTACCAATGGAGCGTCATTGCCAACCATCCCTACATCATCGCCTCCTACCTTTGGAACATGTTCGATTTCGCCGTGCCTATGTGGAACCGCGGGGGCGTGCCCGCACGCAACCTGAAGGGATTGATCACCTTCGACCGAAAGACAAAGAAAGACTCATATTATTGGTATAAGGCGAACTGGAGTGAGGAGCCGGTTCTCTACCTCACGCAACGACGCAACAAGGTACGTGAACGGAAGCTGACCTCCATCACCGTATATTCAAACCTTGGAACCCCGACAGTGTACCTTAACGGACGGATGCTCACCGGCGTCCGACAGGGGTACACAGCCGTACACTACGTATTCGACCATGTGGAATTGCAAACGGGACAAAACACTATTCGAGCCGTCGCGACACAGCATGGAAAGGAATATACCGACGAGATGACGTGGGAATACTCTGGAGAGAAAGCAAGAGAATCCGATACTTATGAGAATAAGCGAGAACATGGCGGATGGTGAACACGTTCGTCACCGTTGTGCTCCGCTCTCTCGTCGGTACTCCACTCATACCCCGCGCCAGAAAGGTTAATCTAACTTTAATAATACCACTTATTTAAATTGAGCTTATGAAACATGCTATGAGACAAAGCATCAATCGCCTCAAGGCCCTATCGGCCACTATGCTCTGCGCTATCGCGCTACTTTCCTGTATCTCTTCGTGCACGGACACGACAGAATACAGGGTCAACGAAAACCGCTTTTGGGTCGACACCAACAGCTTCACGTTCGAGTCGGGGGCGTCCGTCGAACGCTTCGCGCTGTTCTCCGACACCTACCAGAGCGAGCTTTCGCTCTCTACCGCAACGAACGGCCAGTCGTGGTGTACCGCGGAACTCTTGAGTGACTCTCTTCAAATCAGCGTCACCGACAACCCCAGCGCGCATGCACGCACCACTGTCGTCACCCTCACCGCCCAGCAAGGCGCACGCCAGGACATCGTGGTCACGCAGCGCGCCTTCGGCCTCTCTAACGATGTCGAGGTGAAGCCGAACAGCGTCACCGCCACCAGCTTCGAGCCGGGCTTCGAACCGGCACTGATGATCGACGACGACCCTAAGACCTACTTCAATTCCCAGTTCGGCGCTATCAGTAGCTGGCCGTTCGTCCTCGACTTCTATTTCGATGACGTAGCGAGAGTGGATTACATCACCGTAATAGCCCGGCAGGACGGGGGCAACGGATGGGGTGCTTTCGGCAAGATTGAGATCTATGCCACGACTGCGACCAACAGCACGATGACGAAGATCGACGCGTTCGACTTGGAGCAGAAGACGAAGACGCAGAGCAAGCTCATGCTCAAGAACTCCATCGTGAAGCCCAAGGCGATAGAAATCCGCGTGTTGTCGGCCTTGCAAGACCGTGTGAGTGCGGCCGAGGTGAAATTCTTCGAAGCAGGTAGCACGTTCAACTATCGCACCATCTTCACCGACGGAAGCTGCTCCGAAGTGAAGCCCGAACTGACCGAAGAGGACCTGCAAAAGATCAACGACGGTTACTACAAGAAGCTGGCGCTCGACATTTTCCGCGGTAACTACGACCGGCGTCGCATACAGGACTATCGCCCCTACACCCATCCCGACGTGATGGCAGCCGTGAACAAGACCAGCAAATACGACCTCAAGGACAACGTCACCGGCATGTTCGTGGAGAATCCCGGCGAAGAAATGGTGGTCTTCATGTCCAACACCGTGGGACAGAAGATCTCGCTCAACATCCGCGATTACCAGACGAACAAAGAAGAGACTTTCTCCCTCGAGGACGGACTGAACCGCATCACTCCTACCATCCGCGGGTTGATGTATATCTACAACCACACCGACGACTACATCTCGCTCTATGGAGACGAGCCGGGTGACGACGAACGGATAGCCAGCAAGACGGTACGCGTGCACTTCGCCGGTGGATCGGTCAACGGATACTTCGACATACGCAAGAACAGCGCCGAAGACTGGACAGAAATTCTGGCTAACGCCCGCAACACGGAGATTGATATCGTGGGAAAGGACGGACACGTGGTATGGCCCGTCGATGTCTATCGCAAGAATAACACCGAGATGCCCAGGCAGATGGAACTGATCGACGAGCTGATACGGCAACAGAAAGAATTCATGGGATTGGAGAAGTACGACGACCTTACGTCCCGCGACCCCAAGAAGCGCCGTCGCGCCACCAACCGTATGTTCATGCACATCGATTACTCCGCCGGGGCGGGATACTCGTCCGATTACCGTACGGCTTACAACGAGGGCTACAACAACGTGTTCGCCACCGAGAGCGGGTTCATGAGTCGCATGTGGGTGCTTGGGCACGAGCTGGGGCACACGAACCAGGTACGTCCGGGCGTGAAATTCGCGGGATGCACCGAGGTGACCAACAACATCTACGCCATGTACAACCAGCAGGTGTTCCTTGGAGAGGCCAACCGCCTCACCGTTGACGGCACGAACGATGACGATACCTACGAGACCGGGCGCAAACTCATCATCGATGCCGAAGCGCCGTGGGTATTGCCCGGCGATAACTATGGCCGTCTCATCACCAAGTTGGCACCCTTCTGGCAACTAAAGCTTTACTTTGTCGACATCCTGGGCCAGAAAGATTTCTATCACGACCTGTTCGAGTACTACCGTAAGACTGCCGATATCTCACAAATCTCGAAAGGGGAGAAATACTACGGCGCGCTTCAGCTCGACTTCGTGCTCCGCGTCTGCGAGACGGGCAAGGTGGATCTCACCGATTTCTTCACCAAGTGGGGAATGCTGCGTACGGTGAAAGCCTCGATCAACGATTACGGCATGAGGGACCTCTACATCGAGAAAAAAGACATAGACGATATCGTAAAAAAGATTAAGGCCTATGGATACCCCGAACCCACCTTCGACGTCACTGAACTGACCGACGAGAATTATAAGCAATACATCAGTACTAACCCAGAACCATAGAGATAATGAAATACAACCATATCATTACCGCTTGCCTGCTGCTATGCGCGGTGGCAAGCTGCGACGACACCAAGGTGGAGTACGTGGATTCGACGAATCCCGACGGTCTCGTAGTCAACGGGCTTGAGAACAATCAGATTGAGGTGTACACCGGTGGACAGAAGCAGGTCGAGATCGCCCTGCTCCCTGGCGACAAGGAGTATCCCAATATCAAGGACAGCTACGTGTTCACTTCGAGCGACAAGAAGATATTCACCGTCTCCAACGCTGGAGTGGTCACTGGAAAGGGAGTAGGCGAGGGCGTGCTCACCATATCGTCGAAGCTCTATCCCGGCCGTGCGGCCCGCGTGATGGTACGGGTGACCGACGAGTATTTCTTCGTGAAAGAGATCTTGGTGCCCGACGCGTTCAAGAACTATACCATGGCTCCGGGAGCCAGCCTGAACTTGGGCGACTACATCTCCGTGTTGCCTGCCAACGCTAGCGACAAAAGCTTTGCTTTCCGCACCACCGACCCCGAGATTGTGGAGGTGAGTGAAGATGGTATCGTCAAGGCCAACTCGCTGGGGACCGATACCATCACCATTTTGGCGGCCGAGCAGGGCGGTGAAGCCTTCACGGAGCTGATCATCGAGGTAAAAGCACCTACCTACCAAGCCTTGGACCGCACGGAGTGGAAGATGGATACCTCTATCAAATACTCCGATGGTAAGAATTACGTCCCCGATGGTTCGACGGGTAAGCCCGAAGACTTGCTCGACGGCAAGGCCAACACGTTCCTCTCTTTGGTGAAGCCTACCAAGACGGCAGGATACACTACTGGCGGAGTGACTTACAAGCCAGAACCTAACGCCCCGCTCTTCTTCGTAGCCGACACCCAGAGCGAGACGACCACGTTCGACTATGTGCGTTTCGGCTACCGCACCAGCAACACGAACCTCTATCTGCGTCCCTACGGATTCTCCATCTACGGCAGTAACGACGGCACGGATTTCGAACTCATATTAGGCAACGTCGACGCGCAGCCCGCGAGCACGAACGTGGTATTCAACCTGCCTCTTCCCGTGTCTTACCGATACGTGAGGATAGTCTTCACCGATTGGGACACCAAGAATGGAAGTACCATCCAGCTGGCCGAATTCGATCTGGGCAACACATCATTTGAATAGTTATCACTTTATACTCACTTATATTCTATGAACAGTAAGAAAAGGAAAGATACTTCGCCCTGGAGGTGGAGTTATCTGGCTATCTCCTGTCTGATCTGTGGCGCCACTTCGGTCGGCGCCCAGACCAAAGAGGGAGAGACGCAAAGCGTACTGATGGGAACACAGGATCCGGAACTATCTATCCAGTCCATCAGCACCGCGTCGGGAACGCGCATGGAGCACCGACCTACCTTTCAGATGGAAGACAATCTTTATGGCATCTTGCCGGGTCTCTCCGTCGGCATGAGGCAAGCTTTCTCCAGCGAGAACAGAAGCTTCTCGCTACGCGGACGCACGCCCCTGATCGTGGTCGACGGCATTCCTCGCTCCGACGCCAACATCCCCGTGAGCCAGATCGAATCTGTATCGGTCATCAAGGACGCGCTGGGAGTGAACATGTATGGCACCAGCAGCGGCAACGGAGTAATCTACATCAAGACCAAGCGAGGGATGCGCTCTTCGATGCGCATCAACTTCACCGCGCAGCTGGCATTCTCGCAGCAGCTCTTCAAACCGGAGTTCCTCGATGCGTACAGCTACGGAAACTTGCTCAACCAGGCGTTGATCAACGACGGCAAGGCACCCCTGTACTCCGATGTCGACCTTGAGTTATACCGCACGGGCAACAGCCCCTACACCCATCCCGACGTAGATTGGCAGAAGCTGTTGATGCGCAAGACGGCACCTGTGCAGCAATACAACCTGAACTTTTCGGGCGGTGGCAAGTCGGCTCGTTACTTCATCGACCTCAACGTGTACAACCAGGCTGGTTTCCTCAAGGAGGACAACGACCTCAATAGCTACGGCACGCAGGAGAATTTCAAGAAATACTCGTTACGGGCCAACACCGACATCTCCATCACCGACCATACCTTCTTCAAGGTTAACCTTTTCGGACAGATGTACCGGCAAACCGGTCCGGGCAAAGCCATGCAGTCGAGCATCTACCGCGACCTGTACAGCACGCCGAATAACGCTTACCCTGCCATGAACCCCGATGGCACGCTGGGCGGCAACTCCTATTACAAGAACAACAACTTGCTGGGACAGGCCATCTACTCGGGCTATACGCTCTACCCAATGACCGATTTCAACATCGATGTTACCTTGGAACACCACTTCACCAATCTTTTGAAGGGATTGTATGCCAGTGCCACCTATTCGTACAACTCCACCTATCGGGAGAAACTGGATCGCAGCAAGCAGTTCGCCGTATGGCAGTACTGGAAAGAACCGGGTGATCTCACCCCCGATGACGCGAGCAACTACTACACCCTGACCTCGGCGGGCAATCAGGCGAACGGCTCGTCGTACGACCGCCTCAACCGCTTGCAGTACATCGAGGCAGCCGTGGGCTATGACTTCAGCTTCGGCAAGAACAACTTCAAGACCAAGGCGCTTTACACCTATAGCGATTACATCGTGAGCGCCAAGACCATCTCGCTGGCCAAGAACGACATCAGCTTCCGGGCCGAATACAACTACGACCGCCGCTACCTGGCCGAGGTCACCATGTCGGGCATGAGCATGAATACGCTTAAGCCGGGCATGCGTTGGGGATACTTCCCCGCCGTGGGCTTGGGCTGGAACATCCATAAAGAAGATTGGTTTCACGCTGACAAGATCGACTTGTTGAAACTGCGCCTCTCTTACGGACTGAGCGGTAACGACGGCACGGGATCTTATTACCGTTCGGCATCGGGCACGCTGTCCAACTACTACTACAGTTACATTCCCTACTATAGCAAGTCGGACAATGGCGCATACTTTGGCAAGGATCCCGCAGGCCAAACCATCTGGACCCAGAGCCAGCTGGCCACCGCCACGCGGTGGGAGAAGATCCGGCGCTTCAACGTGGGTGTCGATATCGAGGCGTTCGACCGTTCGCTCTATGCCACGGCGGAGTTCTTCCACACGGTATGCTCCGACGCCATGGCCGTCGACGCTGGCAAGTCGGGCAACCACCTTATCGGTATCTACGTGCCCGCCGTCAACCTCCAGAAGTACCGCCAGATTGGCTTGGAACTGAACGCCGGATACGACAAGAAGTTTGGCGACTTCGGTGTCACCGCCAGTGCCAACGCCCTCTTCTTGCAGACGCGCATGCTGCGCAATGGCGAGAATCCTTACCCGGAAGCTTATATGCAACGGGTGGGCGCTCCCTCGTCGGGTGCCATCTTCGGATATGTGGCTGACGGATTGTTCCAGAGCCAGGCCGAGATTGACCAGTATTTAAAGAACACCCAGATTGCCGACTACAATCCTCGGCCGGGTGACATTCGCTATCAAGACCTCAACGGTGACCATATCATCGACGGCAAGGACACGAAGCTCATCAGCACCAAGGGTCCCCGCATCGAATATGGCTTCTACATCGGATTCGACTGGAAAGGCATTGCCCTCAACACCCAATGGCAAGGACTGGCCAACGTGCAGACCACCGAGAGCACGCTGCCGTTCCAGCTCAACGCCTCGAATTCTTACGGACAGGCGCTGGTGGAGCACCTCAACAGTTGGACACCCGAGAATCCCAACGCCGCCTATCCCCGAGTATCGGCAGTGGGTAACGCGTACAACGAGCGTACATCCACCTTCTGGATGAAGAATTCCAGCTACCTGAGGCTGAAGAATATCGAGCTGTCGTACACCCTGCCTGTGCAGTGGACCAAGCATGCCGCCATGCAGAAAGTGAAGATATTCGCCAATGCGTACAATTTGCTCACAGTGACCAAGCTGAAGAACGTGGATCCCGAGCTGCTGAACTACAGCAACGGTACTTCCTCCGGACGCGTACCCAATACCAGAGCCTTCAACGTGGGGCTGAACATTCAATTCTAATAAAGTAGAAGAAATGAAACTGATATATAGAACATTCATAGCCGCCTGCATGGTAGGCGGATGCATGCTTTCCTCGTGTAGCTCGTTCGAGTCCGAACCACCCGAGTGGAACACCGACGACGACGTCAACAATCCGGCCGACTCGACGGCCACGGGCGTCAAGGGCCAGTTTTACGCCGTGTACAACTCACTGCCCGGCTTGCATACACGCCTGAACAACTCCTATCTCGACTGCGCCACCGACGATGGCTTGGCCACCCGCGATCCGGGTGGCAGCAACAGCCTTGAGAATTACCGCAACGGGACACTCTCGCCGGGCAACATCGCCAGCCTTGACGGAAGCGCCTGGACGACCTTATACACCGGAATCCGCCGGGCCAACACCTTCCTGCTGCACATCGAAGGCTATCCCGCCTCCACGCAGCTGCCCCAGGCACAGATCGTAAAGATGAAGGCCGAGGTACGTGTGCTGCGCGCCTATTTCTACTTCGAGTTGCTGAAACGTTGGGGTGGCGTGCCCCTGATTGGTGACCGGGTCATCGACTACGACCAGACGTGGAACATCCCACGAAGCAAGATCGAGGACGTGGTAAACTACATCATGAACGAGATTGGCCCCGACAGCCCCAACTCCTGCTACAACGACTTGTACGATGCCATGGCTTCGGCTCCCTCCGACAATACGGGACTTTACGCACGTATGAACAAGGGCGTGGTGCTGGCGCTCATTTCGCGCATCAGGCTCTATTTGGCCAGCCCACTTTACAACAATAGCAACAACAAGGTGAAATGGCAAGAGGCCGCCGACGCCGCCAAGCGGGTCATCGACTTGAAGATTTACCAGCTCAACCCCAATTTCTTGGAGTTGTTCGGCAAGAAAGAGTCGTTCCCCAACCCCGAAATTATCATGGTGAAGGAGGCTTCCTCAAGCAGTAGCCTGGAGACGAGCAACAGTCCTCGCGGATACGTCAACGGTACGTGTATGGGATTGACCAGCCCCAGCCAGAACCTGGTCGACGCGTTCCTGACCATCGACGGCAAGACCATCGACGACCCCACTTCGGGATACGACCCGCAGAACCCCTACGCCAACCGCGACCCGCGCCTGCAGTACACCGTGTTCTGCAACGGCTCGCGCTGGATGCAGCGGGCAGTGGAGACGTTCGATGGCGGAAAGGACCGCAGTCTACGCACGCCTTTCAACACACGCACCGGATACTACCTGCGTAAGTTCCTCGCCTCCAACGAAGAACGCAGTACCATCACTGGCGTGTCGCACCACTATTATATCATCCGTTACGCCGAGATCCTGCTGAACTATGCCGAGGCCCTGAACGAGGTAGACACGGAGGCCAACGCAGCCGCCATCGAGGACTGCCTCATCCAGTTGCGCAAGCGAGCTGGCATCAATGCCGGTGGCGACGGGCGTTACGGCTTGCCGGCGACCTACACGCAGGAAGAGATGCGACGCATCATTCGCAACGAGCGGCGCATAGAGATGGCCTTCGAGGAGCAACGCTTCTGGGACATCCGCCGGTGGAAGATTGCCGACAGCGACGACGCCGTGATGCAGAAACCCGTCCGTGGCGTGCAAATCACTCGCGAGGGCGATGGAACCTTTGTCTACAACTATGTCGACGTGGCGCAATCCACTTTCAGCGAAAAGATGTACTGGTATCCGATAGCGCGCGGAGAGATACAGGGTAATCCTAACCTGACTCAGAACCCCGGATGGAATTATTAATACCCAAAACAGAACTTATGAGACGCATAATCGCATTATTAATAGCCTGCATGCCACTGATGGCGTGGGCACAATTCAACGTCAAGGGTGTCGTACGCGACAAGACCGACGTGCTGATTGGTGCCACGGTCGTGGAGGTCGGCAACCCCACAAACGGCACCGTTACCAACGTCGACGGTGTTTTCAATATAAAGGTGAAAAGCAATAAGTCGAAGATAAAAATCTCCTATATCGGCTACACCACACAGACGCACGAGGTGTCGGCCAACATGGATATCACCCTCGAGAGCGACGGCGTGATGCTGGGCGAGGTCGAGGTGGTGCAACAAGGTTTCACCACTAAGTCGCGCATCTCCAATATCGCATCCATCAGCTCCATACAGGGAGCCGTGCTGCGCTCGTCGCCCACCACCTCCATACAGAACGCGCTGGCCGGCCGCTTGCCGGGACTTTTCCAGCTGCAGGCCAGCGGACAGCCGGGTAACGACGCCGCCGACATCTTCATCCGTGGTATATCGACCTTCGCCGACGTATCCGTGTCGCCGCTGGTGCTCATCGACGATATCGAATCCGACGTGGCCACCCTCTCGCAACTTTCGCCGAACGACATCCAGGACGTGAGCGTGCTCAAGGATGCCGGTAGTACGGCCATCTTCGGCCTGAAGGGCGCCAACGGCGTCATCCTCGTCACCACCCGACGCGGTACAGAGGGCAAGCCCAAGATCACCTTCCGCGGCGACTGGGGATTGCAGCAACCGACGTACAAGAACAAGTTCCTCGGTTCCTACGAGAGCCTCAAGCTTATCAAGGAGCTGTACATGAACGACGACAACCAGTCGTCACTCTCTGACCCCATGTACTCCGACGAATCGCTGGAGCACTATCGCACGAAAGACGATCCCTACCATTATCCCGATGTGGACTGGTACAATTTGGTGTACAGGAACCTCTCCTTGCAACAGCAGTACAACGTCGACGTGCAAGGCGGTACCGACAAGGTGAAGTACTTCGTCTCCGTGGGCTACGTCGACCAGGACGGATTGCTGAAGAACGTGCCGCGCGCCGACGACATCAACAACCAGTATTACCTCAAGCGTTACAACCTGCGTTCGAACTTCGACGTGCAGATCACCAAGACGCTACTCTTCAAGGTCAACGCCAACGCCATCCTCTCGCAGATCAACAGCCCGCACATGCCCAACCCGGGCGAGAGCGGAACGTTCAGCTTCTTCTTCCGCATGATGAGCGGCCGCCTCAATCCCTGGAGCTATCCGGCATACAACCCCGACGGCACCTTCGGCATGAAGCAAGGCGGCTCCATGAACCCCTTGGCCCTGCTCTCGCAAGGCGGATACGACCGTAAGTGGGACAACAACGTGAACGGTAACATCACCTTGCAACAGAAGCTCGACTTCATCACAAAGGGCCTGACGATACGTGGCGTGATGGGCCTCACCAACCGCTGGGGAACGCAGCGCCAGGTGCACCGTGCCGATGGCGACTACCTGGCTTTCTACTACGACCAGGCCAGCGATAGCTACATGCCCATCAACAAGGACACGTACGTACTTCGCCCGATGAGCGTGTCCGAGAAGATCGATGGTAGCACCGAGAAGCCCTACGTGCAGATCAATACCCGCCTCGACCTCACCTACAACCGCAAGTTCGGCGGGCATAACGTGAGCGGCCTGTTGCTGGCCAACTGGTACTCCAACCGTACGGCTGCCGACACGCCGCATAACTCCATCAGCTATTCCGGTCGTCTGAGCTATGACTATTTCTCGCGCTACCTCTTCGAGGTGAGTGCCGCCTACAACGGATCAGACCGTTTCGCCAAGGGCAACCGCTACGACATCTTCCCCGCCGTTACCCTCGGATGGAACATGGCGGAGGAGCCGTACATGAAGAAGTTCTGGAACAAGATCAAGGTAGACCTGTTGAAGCTCCGTGGTTCGTACGGAATCTCGGGCGCCGACGCCGTGCCGGGCAATACGTACACCTACCTCGAGATTTACGGAGCCGACGGTAACTACCCCTTTGGCGACCAGTACAGCAGTTCCAACACCATAGCGGGCTATGTCCTCACCCAGCTGGCTAACAGTAATGTGAAGTGGGAGTCGGAAAAGAAGCTCAACCTCGGCGTGGATCTGCGCATGTTGAACAATCGCCTGTCGATCACCTACGAGTACTTCAGCAACCGTCGTTACGACATCCTTACCAAACCCACCGACATTCCGCTCTACGCCGGATATACCGACAAGGTGTTGCCTCGTGTCAATCTGGGTGTTGTGAAGAATCACGGATGGGATCTTGAGGTGAACTGGCGCGACAAGGTGAACAAGGATTTCAGTTATGTCTTCCGCGGCATCGTCTCCTACGCCAAGAACAAGATTGTCGACATGGGTGAGAACCCGTCGCCTTACGTGCTGAGCATGGAGACCGGACACCCCGTGGGTACGCTGTTTGGCTATGTGGCCGATGGATTCTATCTCCGGCAGGAAGAGATCGACAACGGACCTTACGATGCCCTGCGCAGCGGCAACGTGAAGTTGGGCGACCTGAAGTACAAGGACATCAGCGGCCCCAACGGCGTGCCCGACGGTGTCATCAGCGAGTACGACAAAGTGGCCATCGGTAACAGCCGTCCCGACTTCAACTATGGTCTCACCATCGGCTTCTCCTATAAGAACTTCGACTTCAGTACCCTCTTCCAGGGAGCCACCGGCGCGTCCGTCTCCACCAAGACCGTGCTTACCCTGGGCGG
The DNA here is from genome assembly GCA_031261785.1 of Mediterranea sp. (in: CFB group bacteria). Taxonomy (GTDB): domain Bacteria; phylum Bacteroidota; class Bacteroidia; order Bacteroidales; family Bacteroidaceae; genus Bacteroides. Next base: position 13,009 of record JAISIZ010000044.1, on the reverse strand, counting down.
TACCGATGGTCGTCCGCGTCCCCTGCAAGAGGGACGGTGGACACCGTACGACTCACAAGGGCAGCTCGTCACTGACCCCGACCTGCTCTACGAGATGAACAAGAACGCCTCATTTCCCCGCTTAAGCGCCAACAACGGAAATAATAACGACCTCTCCACTTTCTGGCTGCGTTCGGCTAACTACATACGTTGGAAGAACATGGAGTTAGGCTACAACATACCCCAGAAGTGGATGCGCCGGATCGGGATGCAGTCCGCACGCGTGTATGCCTCGGCACAGAACCTCGTCACCTGGTCGGGATTGAACGATTATCAGATCGACCCCGAGAGCACGACCAACAAGGCCGGTTCCAACAAGGGTGCCATCGACACCTATCCGCAGCAACGTGTGTTCAACTTCGGATGTCAAATCACTTTCTAACAACAGAACAGTTATGAAGAAAAGTACATTATATATACTTGCCTCGGCTTTCATGCTCGCCACCGCATGCACTGAGACCACCGAGGGATTCCTCGATAGCAAGGGCAAGGAGAGCGACGACCTCGAGACTGTCTTCCAGGATAGCGTGAAAGTCGTCAAGTTCAATGCCTCGCTTTATTGGCAGCTTGGCCGCTTGGCGCAGGCGCCGCACAGCAACGCCAGTTCGTTCCTGCAGGACATGAAGGATTTCGAAGAGGCTACCGATAATTCCCGCCATGTCTATTTCAGCTTCAGCGAATTCACGCCGGCCTTTACCGAGGCCAATTTCACACAGGATGGCGGTAACGCCAACTTCGGGTGTTTCAGGATCTCGTGGACGGAGTGTTTCCAATCCATCTTCCGTTGCAACACCTTCTTGGAGAACTACGAGAGGGCACCGCTCTCCCAGACGAAAAAGGAGGAGATGGCCAGTGAGGCCCGCTTCCTGCGCGCCTATTATTTCCTTCACCTGCTCAAGGAGTATGGCGGATTGCCGCTCGTCACCGAGAGCATCGAACCTTTCGACCCCGCCCGTTACAAACGCTCCACTTTCGAGGAATGCGTGAACTGGCTGGCCGAGCAATTCGAGGAGGCGGTAGAGGTGCTACCCCTCGTGGAGGATGGGGCCGACTACGGGCGCCCCACCAAGGCCTCGGCCTTGGGCGCCCTCACCGAGCTGTGGATTACCGCTGCCAGTCCCTTGTATAACGAGGGTAACATCGGCAAGCAGCTGGGTGCGTCGGCGGAGCAGATAAGCATGGTGGGTTACGAAACCTCGCACGCCAAGGAAAATTGGGAAAAAGCCGCTGATGCCGCCAAACGCCTCATGGATTTGGGTACGCACCGCCTTATCACCAACGAGGTGGCCAACGAGAATAACCCCACACAACCCGACAACCGTCCGGGCTACGGATTCTACGTGGCCACCACTACACGAAAGAACGATGAGCGTATATGGTTTTGGATCACTACCAATTATCCGTGGCCGGCGCGCCATCTATTGCCCAAGAGCCGCAACGCTGGAGCGCCGCGTAACATGCCTTATCACGAGCTGACCGAGGCCTTCCCCATGAAAAATGGCAAGGGTATCAAGGAGGATGGATCGGGATACGATAACGATAATCCGTACGCCAACCGCGATCCCCGCTTCGATTTCACCATCATACACAATGAGTCGAGTTGGATTAAGGCGGCGGGCGGTGAGCAGGAACCTATCTATACCTATCGTAACGCTTCCCAGGACGGATACGGCGTATCGGGTGGAACCTCCACGGGCTACTATTACCGCAAAGGCTGCCCCGAGGATCGTATCGTGACCGGTACGGGCGGCGGTGACGGACAAGGCGTGTCGTTCATACGCTACGCTTCCATCATGCTCTGGTACGCCGAGGCTCTCACCGAGCTTGACGTGAACGCCAATCGCGACGAGATTGAGAAGCAGCTCTTCGCCATCCGCGACCGTGCGGGTATCGATAAAGGTTCCGACGGGCGCTACGGCATCAAGGCGAACATGGGGCGCGACGAGATGATCGACTTCATCGTCAACGAGCGTCGCATCGAGTTTGCCGACGAGGCTGGCGACCGCTTCTGGACGCTGAAACGCCGCCGCTTGTACGAGAAGCTCAACAACGTGATGACCAGCGCCGCTGTCTGGGATCGGGCGAAGAATGGCGAATACACTTGGCAGATCATGCCTATACAGATACACCGGTTCACCACTCGTATGTATTTCTTCGCTGTGCCCCAGCGCGAGATCAACGCTTCGCACGGGGAGCTGATACAGAATCCGGGCTGGTAACTCGCTCCAATAACTTTCAGAAGAAACGAAAATGAAAAAAAGAAGAACATTACAACGATACGCCGCCGCGGCCTGCCTCCTCTTGGGTGGACTGCTTGCCGCCATCGGCTGTTCCGAGAATTACGAATACGGCACCGACTACTCGGTGTACAACAACGTGACGATCACCGTCGACCACCTCGACGGAAGCGGCGCGCTCGACCTCAAAGTGGACAATCAGTACAACCTCACGCTCACCGTGACACCCGAGAACATGAGTCTTGACAATACCGCATGCCACTTTGTGCTCGACGACCCCACTCTGGCCGATATCAGCGCTGAGGGATCCATCATGCCTAAGCTGGCTGGACAGACCAAGCTCACCGTCACCTTCCGCGGTAACGAGAAGGTCACTACTTCGTGTATCCTTCGTATCACCCGCGATCCCGTGCCAGTGACCGGCATCAAGATTCCTTCCGCGCTTGACGTGGAGATCAACACCGAGTATAATTTCGCCGACAATGTGACTGTGCTGCCCGGTAACGCCGATAACCCCGCGGTGACTTACGAGAACGACAATCCCAACGCGCTGACCATTACCCCCGAGGGCGTGATCAAGGCTGGTTCGGTATTTGGCAGAGCGAACATCACCGTGGCCTCCGTGGAGGATCCCAACATCAAGGCCACTTGCCTTGTCCGCGTACTCGACAAGATCCCTGTCACCGGCATGAAGCTGCCCACGAAGATGGAGGGCAAGTCGTTCCCCATCTTCCAGAAAATCGGATTTGGTTCGGCCATCACCTTGACACCTACCAACGCCACCGACAAATCGCTGAACTACGAGATTGTCGAGGGACAAGGTGTGGTATCTGTCAGCTCCGACGGTGTCATCACCCCGATCGCCACGGGCGACGTGAAGATTAAGGTGACCGCCAACGGCATCATAGAGGGCGATCCCGAAGTATCGGGCGAGCTTTCGTTCACTATCGTTGACAACGAAACGTTCTATCAGCGCGTGCTCTGGACGGCACACTCCAATATCCTCTATTCTACGGGTAATGACTATACCGTGGATAGCAACAACGGTCCTATGAATTTGATACTCGACGAGGCGGCATCCACCTACGCCGTGCTGACCAAACCCGGCAAGACCTACAACGATGCCAAGACCCCCGAAGACTACAAACTTGCCATCACCGTGGACATGGGCGCGCCTAACACGTTTAACTACTTCAACTGGGCGCACCGTTCGAGCAACACCACTGAAGGCCTACGCGTATGGGGCATCACTCTCCAAGGTAGTGATGACGACGTGAACTACACCAATATCGGAGATTTCGATATTCCGCATAGCGACAATAAGGCTTACGACATCAACTTGCCTTCTGAGGTGACTTACCGCTACGTCAAGATTCTCCTCACGAAGTGGAGCGACAACAGTGGTGGTGGCAGTACTGGAAGTACTATGCAGATAGGCGGATTCAACGTCGGCAAGAAGTAACGTTTCCGGCATGTCGCGTCTGTAACGACGCGACATGCCACACGCAACGTAGAAAACTTGTTTTCATAATAATTTGACTCTAAAGGGCGCAAGCGGTGTGGATTTAGCCATAAATCCACATCTGCTTGCGCCCTTTCTTGCGTTGGATGGAATGTGACGGACATCTCTGTCCATATTAATCTTCGTACTCAATCTACTGCCACATACTTTCGGGAAGATAATGAATGAGCGGTCGAGAATATTTTTGAGCCTTTCATCGCATTTGGTGCTCCAGTTGGCCATGTCCTTGCAGGTATATCAAGCGCAAATACGGGAGGTACTAAAACTGTGGTGGAGGCGAAATCACAGTCCGTTCTCTTCCAGTATCCGTCGCATCTCCTTATCTGACAAGCCTGCACGCTCAGACTTGTCGTAAATGGCCAGGAGCTTTATTTCTGCATCTACTTCCGTCAGGATCACGGTATAGGTGATTACTCGTGCGCCGCCACTTTTGCCCTTGCTCTTGGAGGTGATAGCCATACGTACCTTGCGTAGGTTATTGCCCAAAGAGATGCCCTGAGTAGGATTTTGTTTCAGCGATGCCAATAAGTTGGCATAATCCGATTTCAGCGATTTGTAGTGTTTGCTCAATCGTTTTAGTTCTTTACCAAAACGGGGAGAATAGGTTATCTTATAATTCATTCAAGAGCTCTTCCGCTGGTTTAAAATCCAAATCTCCCTTCAAATTCAATTTTAATTCTTTGCATGCCTCGTCGAAGTCGGCCAAAGCTTCTTCCTTGGTACGTGAGGTGGTGGGCTTCTTGGTGTCCAATGCCTCTTTGACCCGCTTCAGTACGGAGGCATCTTTCGTTGCCAATATGTCGCGAATCAGATCATTCTGCATTGCGGCCAATGATGCGGTACTCATACGCTTTTCTTTTTTAGGGGTGAATAATGATAGGGCAAAGATAGTGCTTTTCGGTAAGATAATGAATGAGTGGTCAAGAATACTTTTACGGGGTCTCCGCTTTTTTGAGAGGCTGTTTGAGCGGCTGGTCGAAGTGCGATTGGTATTTGGATGGGGATGGCGTGGACGCTCGGGTTTCTCGTGTCGAACCCCTCGCCATCCACGCCATCCGTGTGTCTGAAGGAACAGTCAGACAATTAGTCGGGATAGAGCGGTAGCCGGTACACCCGGTGGAATCCTCCCGAGCGTTCCAGCTCGAGATGGTAGACTACCTCGTCGGTATCAGGGTCTATCTCGATGACGCACGCACCTTTGTTGCCGTTGCTCATGGTGGTGCCTCCCGAGGGGCAGAAGAGCACGTTGCCCGTTTGCGGCAAGTAGGCGGCATTGGAGCGTTCGGAGGTATAGTACTGCGGCATGTCTTTGCCGAAGTTCCACACCTGGCGGATGGTCATTCTCTCTTCGTCTATCTCGTAGATGACGGCACGGCTGTAGGGCGTCTGGTTGTAGTTGTAGACGAAGTTGCGTGCCAATCCGTTGTCGTACACGATGATTCGCTGGAGGTGGTCGTCGGGATTGTCGTCGGGAAGCACCTCGGGGGCATGGGCGCCCCATACCCAGTCGAAGTCGTCGGTATGTGTCGCTCCGTCGGCCACGGTGGGGTCGGCGATGACGTTTCCGCTAACGTCGAGCGGGGTGAGCAGGTAGGGCCTGAACTGCTCGCGCCAGCCTCGGTGCGGGGCGAGTATCCACATCAGTTCTCCCGAGGGCTTGAACTTGAACACGCCCTGGTAGCGGGACGAGGCGATGTAGTTGTCGCCCCAGTCGACGATGGCGTTGTTGTGCACCCAGTTGGATAGCGAGTGCATCTGCGGCACCACGCCCAGCACGTTCTCGCCGAACCTCATGGAGTCGATCATGTTGGCCAGGTCCCATTCGTGTACGATAGTGCCCGTCTGCGGGTCCCATTCCACGATCTGGTCGCGTATGCGCTTGGTCACTCCATCGGCCCTGAGGGCGTTTTGTTGGGTCATGTTGGAGATGAGGTTGCCATTGGCCATCTCCCTGGCCTCGTGGTGGAATCGGTAGCCGTCGGGCATGAAGTCGTAGGTGCGTATCCACTCGCCCAGGGGGTTGACGATGTGTACGCGCCCCGTGTTGTTGTCGGCCGTGAGCCAGTTGCCATCCTTCATCCTGGCGAAGGTGGCGTGGAAGATGGTGTGCGCCATTTTCTCCGATTCGCGCCAGTTGAGTATGTAGCGTATCTCGCCATCGGCGTCGACCATGTAGGGCATGGAGGTGTCGTTCTCGCCCGAGGGGGTGAAGAGGGCGAGGTTCATGCCCGGCTCCATACGGGATATGTTGGCGGTGAGCACCCGGCGTATGGGCGGCACGTTGGGCATGGTGAGCGGGCCGACGGGTATCTTTATCAGCGTGTCGGCTTTCTGTGCGCCCTGCTGGTCGAGGAAGGTCAGCTCCACCTCATTGGTGTAGTCGGGATAGAGACCGAGCACGTCGATGAACTGCGCCGCCCCTTCGCTATATGGGAACAGATGCTCTTGCGCGGGTGTCACGGCGTCGGGCTTGGGTCGCACGGAGGCCTGTATGGCCATGCCTCCCGAGGTGTTGACGCGGATCCTCGCCGCCAGCGGGCAGAAGCCCGTGGGATCCACGGTGACGGCTGCCACGGTGGCGGTGAAGCTCGGCGCTTGGGGCTGTGGATCGTCGGGCTGCTCCACGGGCGGATTGTCGGGGAGCTTCTCGGCGAGGTTGTCGTCGCCGCAGGCGGCGATGGCGAGACCGATGGTCAGCGCCAAGCCGCCGCGGAGGTATTGTTTAAGGATAAATCTGTTCATGAGGCGTTGCGTTTATTGCCATTCGGGTTTCTGCTCCAGCATGGTGTTGGCATCCACTTCCGCTTGCGGAATGGGCAGGAAGCGATGCTTGGGCTGGAAGTTGGACGGGCTTTGTCCGGGATCCTTGCTGGCGACGAGGTAGCTCTTCAGCGCGGCGTCGTCGTACCAGCGGATAAGGTCGTACCAGCGGATGTTCTCGGCGCAGAACTCGAGCAGCTTCTGCTTGCGCAGCTCGGTCCAGGCGGCGGTGACGTCGGCTATGTTCTTCTCGGGCAGTCCGGCCCGTACGCGGATGCGGTTGATGTCGGCCATGGCACTGCCTACGTCGCCCGTCTGCAGGCAGGCTTCGGCGTGCAGGAAGAGCACCTCGGCGAATCGCATCACGCGGAGATTGTTGTCGCGCGCCTGCTCGTTTCCGCCGTACATGGTGCATCCGTTGGGACTCCACCAGGCGGTGTGCTTCTTGAAGATGAATCGTCCCGCCGCGCCATCGATGGTGGGCCATTGCGGGGCGGGGTTCACCTTGTTGCCGGCACTGCCCCACATGGTGTCGAAGTCGATGTCTGCGTACCACGTCTCGTCAGCTCTCACGTCGCCGTAGTCGCTGTACTTGAAGTAGCAGGTGGTGTAGATGCGCTTGTCCCACTTGGTGTCGCTGCCGACGGGGCGAGGTTCGGCAATAAACTCGTTGACGAGGTGAGCCGAGGGTTGCATCTTGTACCATCCGCCTCCTTGCGGGAGCTGTGGGCCGAAGAAGTTGGCCAGGTTGTTGCCCATGAAGGCGTTGGTGCCTACCGAGTTGCCCCAGGTGCTGTTGGCGTTGCCGAAGAATCCGTAATCGATCTCGTAGATGGACTCGCGGTTGAACTCGGTGTCGTTCTTGAAATTATCCTCGTAGTTGGTGGTGAGGTCGTAGGTATAGGGCGATTTCATGATCAGCTCGAACTGCGCCTTGGCTTCGGGGTACTTGCCTTGCCAGAGGTACGTCTTGCCGAGCATGGCGATGGCGGCTCCCTTGGTGATACGTCCGTTCTCGCTGGCGGGCCTGCTGGGGGGCAGGGCCTCGATAGCGGCGAGGAAGTCGCTCTCGCACTGCGCCAGCACGTCGGCCTGTCCGCTCCAGCCGTGCTGTTCGGAGTCGGCTTTCTGCGGTAGCGTGCGTACCACCGCTCCGCCGTAGTTCTGCTGCAGCAGGAAGAGTTGGAAGCCGCGCATGAAGTGCGCCTCGCCCATCATCTGGTTCAGCTTGGTAGCGTCCATGGTGACGTTGGGTGCCGAGTAGAGGAACTCGTTGGCGAACTGTATGCCGGTGTAGAGTTTCGACCAGGGGTCGTCCTTCGTCTCCGGGGTGTTGTTGTAGGTGAGAATCTCCCAGGCGAAAGCCTCCTCGTTGCGTGTGGGGAAGAGGTCGTCGGCCCGCATGGAGTTGTTCCAGATGCCGCTATACGCGCCGTAGTATCCGTACATCTCGTCGCGGATGGGGTTGTACACGGCCGTCAGTCCGCGCGTCACGTTCTCTTCCTTGGTCCAGAAGGTGCCGTCAGTCTCTTTGTTAGGGTCGTTCCCCTCGTCCAGGAAGCTGCTGCTGCACGATGTGGTCAGCATGGGGGCGAGCACGAGTGCCGCCATATATTTCTTGATGTTCATACTGTTTTGTTTTTAGATGAAAGTTAGAATGTTACTTGCAAGCCAAAGGTGAAGGTGCGCGCCAGCGGGTAGCGTCCGTCGTCGCATCCGCGGCTCATCACGATGTCGGTGCCCGATCCGACGGCTCCCAGTCCGGTGTTGATACCGAGGTCGGGGGTGTAGCCGGTGTAGCTGGTTAGCGTGAAGAGGTTCTCCATGGCGGTGTATACGCGTACGTTTTGCAGTTTGGCTTTCAGGGTGAGGGCCTTGGGCAGGGTGTAACCCAGCTCGAGGGTCTTCAGTCGGAAGAAGTTACCGCTTTCCAGCCAGCGGTCGGTGTAGGCCCATTTGGTGCCGTTGTTGTCGGTGCTGGTGGTAGGGTCGCTGCTGGTGCCTATGAAGCGGGGTATGTCGGTACCGGTGTTGTCGGCCCGCCAGGAGTTGCCCATGTCGGCGAGGAAGTTCACCACGCCCTCTTGCTTGGCATTGTAATAAGGTATGGCGTTGTAGAGCTTGTGCCCGAACTGTCCGTCGAAGAAGAGGCGCAGGTCGATGCCTCTCCAGGCGGCGCTCAGGTTCACGCCGAGGCTGATCTTCGGCAATGCCGTTCCGGCGAATTGTCGGTCGGTGCCGTCTATCTTGCCGTCGCCGTTGTCGTCGACGTAGCGCAGGTCTCCGGGGATGGCGTTGGGCTGTATCAATTCGCCCTTGGCGTTCTTGTAGGCGTCTACCTCACTTTGGCTTTGGAAGATGCCGTCGGTCTTGATGAGCCAGAAGCCGCCGATGGGGTATCCGAGCTTGGAGTAGGTGATGACGCCGCCTTCGTGCGGATTGTATCCGCTCCATTCGGTGCGTTCGCCTATGGTGACCTTGGTCAGCTCGTTGCTCAGGAAGGTGGCGTTCACGCCGGCGCTATAGCTCAGCTCGCCCACGTTGTCGCGCCAGTTCAGGGCGAGTTCCACGCCCTTGTTGGTCACGTTGCCGGCGTTGAGTGTCGGCGTGCCTCCCAGTCCGAAGCTGGAGGGTTGCGGGATGTCGAGCAGCATGTCGGTGGTCTTCTGCACGAAGTAGTCGGCCGTGAGCGTGAGCTTGTTGCTCCACAGGCCCAGGTCGGCTCCGATATTCAGCGTCTTGGTCTTCTCCCAGGTGGTGTTTTGCGGGCTGACCCAGCTTACGCCCGTGATGGAGCCGTTGCTTACCCACGCGTTGCCGAACACGCCGTTGTAGCCCAGCACGGGAGCCGACTGCGTGGCGTATCGTCCGATGCCGTTCAGATTGCCCAGCACGCCGTATCCCACGCGGAGCTTGAGCAGGTTGACGGTGGGTCGCAGCGTGCTGAAGAACTCCTCGTTGGCCATGTTCCATCCCACGGAGGCTGAGGGGAAGCTGCCCCACTTATGCCCCTTGGCGAACTTGGAGGAGCCGTCACGGCGGATGGAGACGCTGGCCAGGTACTTGTCGTCGTACGAATACATGGCGCGGGCGAACATCGACACCAGAGATTCCTTCCAGGTGGAGCCGCCCGAGGTGGCCTCGTTAGGGTCTCCGGCGCCGATCACGTGCAGCCCGTTGGGCATATCCTTGGCTCCCGCGCTGAAGTCGCGGAAATTGGTGCGTTGGGCCGAGTATCCGGCCACCACGTTGACATTGTGCTTGCCAAAGCTGTTGTCGTAGTGTAGCGTGTTCTCCACGAGCCACTCGTTCTGCCAAGCGGTGCTCTCGTCGAGCTGCGTGGTGGCTTGCTGGGCTTGCGCGCTGAAGTAGTAGGGCACCACGTCGCTGTAGTTACGGTACGTATAGCGGTTCACGCCCACGTTGAGCTTGTACTTCAGCCCTTTCAGGAAGAGGTCGACCTCGGCCCATCCGTTCAGCATCAGGTCCACGTTGTGGCGTTGGTTGTCGTGCGCCTCGAGGTCGCCCACGGGATTGCCCGCGGGTTTCGCCCATGCGGGTGTGCGTCCCCAGTGTCCGGCCAGCTCAGTGTTGTCGTAGTCGTACACCGGCTGCATGGGCACGATGTTGGTCAGCGTGGAGGTCTCGAAATTGTCGTAGTCGGTGCGGCTCATGCGTATGGTGAAGGTATTGCCCAATCGCACGTGGTTGTCGAAGAACGAGAAGGTGTTCTTCGTGCGCAGGTTCCACGCCTCGTAGCCGGTGGTCTTGATGATGCCGTCTTGCTTGGTGTAGCTTCCCGACACGTTGAACGTGGCCGTCTGGCTTCCGCCCGAGACGTTGAGGTTGACCTTGCTGATGAAGGCTTGGTCGAACACCTCGTCTTGCCAGTCGGTGCCTTTCCCTTTCCATCCCGTCACCTCGCTCACGTTCTGGTTGATGTTGTACAGCTTGGCGAAGTCGCGGTATTGGTCTCCGTTCATCACGTCCAATTTCTTGGCCACGGTCTGCACACCGGCGTAAGCGTCCACGGTGACGCGTGTCGCCGTTTGGTATTGGCCGCCCTTGGTGGTGATGAGTATGACGCCGTTGGCCGCCCTCGAGCCGTAGATGGCCGCCGCCGAGGCGTCCTTCAGCACTTCGATGGACTGGATGTCGGATGGGTCGACCATGTTGATGTCGCCATACACGCCGTCGATGACGTAGAGCGGTGCGGTGGAGCTTAGCGAGCTGATTCCCCGGATATTGATAGTCATGGCCTGTCCCGGCTGGCCGGTGTTGGTGGATACCGTCACGCCGGCCACCTTGCCTTGCAGTGCCGACGCGGCGCTGCGGGCCACGTTGCCTTGCAGGTCTTTCTCTGTGATGGAGGAGACGGATCCGGTGAGGTGGCTCTTCTTTACGGTGCCGTAGCCTATCACGATCACCTCGTCGAGTGTCTCGTTGTCGGCCAGCATCACGATTCGCAGTTCCTGCTGTCCGTTGGCCGTCACTGTCTGGGCGACGTAGCCGATGTACGACACTTCGATCGTGCTGCCGTCGGTGGCGGTGATGGCGAATCGTCCGTCCATGTCGGTGATGGTTCCGGTGCTGCCGCCCCTCACCTTCACGGTGGCGCCTATGAGCGGCTCTCCGTCGCTGTCGGTCACCCGTCCCGTGACACGTCGGCCTTGTTGTTGCGCGGTGGGGATTATCTCGGTAGAGAGAATGATCTTTTTGTCGAGCACGGAGTAGCGCACGTTAGTTCCCTGGAACAGCTCGTCGAGTACGGCGAAGATGTTGCTCCGGTCGGCCTTGATGGAGACGACCCGTTTCAGGTCCACGTGCTTGTTATTGAAGAAGAAGCCGAAGTCGGACTGCTCCTCGATGAGTTGCAGGACGTCGCCTACCGTCTGTCTTTCAGCGTGTACGCTGATTATCGCGTTCTGCGCATAGCTGCCTGTGGCGTGGGCCATTCCTATGCTGCATGCCAAGATTAGGAAAAACATTCTCATGGCTAAAGGAATCTGATTAAAGGTCAACAAGAGTGAATTAATCACTTTATGTTGATGGGTAATACAACATTTTTGCATAATTTTGTAACGACTTAGAAGTTAATAAAAGGTTTCGCTCCGTGCGTGTCGCCAAACAAGCGCTTGGAGCATTCTCTCTTTTCCATGCGGACGGATACGCCAATATCCGTTCGCATGTTTTCTTTTCGGGGTTATGGAGGTCTATTTTTCATGGGGGTGGGTATTATTTAATAAATCTCTATCTTGCTTCGTTCGTCCTTGATGTCGGGACTTTCCACGTATCTCCACTTGATGCGCGACGATATCTTGAAGTATTCCAGGATACGCTCTAACCGTTGGTGGGTGAAGGTTCCGGTGAAGCCGTCGTTGGTCAGCAGGCGCGGATTCTTCACGATGAATTCCACGTTGAAGCGTTTCTCGAGCATCCGCAACGCCTCGTTCAGGGGGGTGTTGCGGAAGATGATCTTTCCGTCTTTCCACGCGGTCTCCGCCTCGCCCGTGGTGGTGAACAGCTTCATCGACTTGTCGGTCTCGGCGTAGACCAGCTTCTGCCGCGGCGAGAGCTTTATCTTCTTGTTCGGGTTGTAGTCGGGGCAGTACACGCTCACGCCACCCTCTATCAGTGTGGTGATTACCTTTTCGTCCTCGGGGTAGGCTTCCACGTTGAAGTGTGTGCCGGTCACCTCCACCCGCAGTTGCCGCGGGGTGGAGACGATGAAGGGCTGGTCGGCGTTCTTGCTCACCTCGAAGTATCCTTCCCCGCTGAGCGACACCATGCGTTGCTTGTCGGCGAAATGGGTCGGGTAGCTCAGCGACGACTCGGAGTTGAGATGCACCCGCGTGCCGTCGGGCAGGGTGACGGTGGTGGTCATCCCCGGATTGGTGCTCGCCTCGAGCCATCGCGTCGGTTCTACCTTATTATTATAGATGTAGTATTGCGCCACCACGGCGAGGAGCAGGGGTATGGTGAGCATGGCGGCCACACGCTGCGCCTGTCTCCACCAGTATTGGCGGCGGGCGGCGTCGACGCGACGTTCCATCTCCTTCCACTTCCTGTCCATATTCACCTCCTTCAACACGTTGAGCGTGTCGGTGGCCAGGTCGACGAGGCGTTGATCCCGAGCTTCCTTATCGTTGTTATTCTCCATTTTCTTCGTTGTCTTTATTAGGTAGACGCACCGCGGACGGAGAGTTCCTAAACGAAAGGGGCGTTTTTTTCACCCCAGACTTTCACAAGCAATCTTCGCATGGAACGATAAGTCCGGGCTTTTTTCTCCATTCCCGAAATCTGATTACAAAAGTCCGGGCTTTTTTCTTCATTCCCGAAATCTGATTACAAAAGCTCGGGCTTTTTTCTTCATTCCCGAAATCTGATTACAAAAGCCCGGGCTTTTTTCTCCATTCCCGAAATCTGATTACAAAAGCTCGGGCTTTTTTCT
>JAISIZ010000118.1 GCA_031261785.1 Mediterranea sp. (in: CFB group bacteria) | reverse complement strand
GCAAAGTTTCATATTTTGCGAGCGAATGGATAGGGGGGAGGGAAAGGGAGGGATTGGTGATTGGCGGGAGGGAGTTCACCACAGATTACACAGATTCGCACAGATTTTGTAATGATTGGCATGTGGAGACGGTACAGGATAAACACAGGTTTTCACTGGTGCCCCCTGAAAGTTCTGCAAAACGAAGACGATTTGAGAGGCTTGGCAAAGGTCGTGGACTTTATGCGGGCATTGAGCGTCATCCTGATGCTGATTCACTGTTACTGGTTCTGTTACGCCGCTCTGTCCGAACAGGGTTGGACGGTACGGCTGATGGATAAAGTGCTACTGAACTTCAACCGGAACACGGGATTGTTCAACCACCTTGTTTATACGAAACTGTTTGCGGTCGTATTCCTTGCCCTGTCCTGCTTGGGGACGAAAGGAGTTCTCAATGAGAAGGTGGAATCGTACATTTGTGAAATGATGAGTGTGTGTTGCGTAGGATTGGGTACTTGGACTTTCTGCTTCACGCAGTTTATACCTAAAAGGGAAAAACCTATCCGCACTCGCGGATGTAACCAAAAAAATCCGAGGAAGAAATAAGCGCCCGCGGATGCAATCGAAAATTTCTGGAGAAGAAATAAGCGCCCGTCGATGTAACCAAAAAAATCCGGGGAAGAAATAAGCGGGCGCGGATGTAATCAAAAATTTCTGGAGAAGAAATAAGCGGGCGCGGATTTGGCTTTTTGATTTTCGATGGTTAAATACGCGGCGCGTATTTAACCATTCATTTTCTGCCGGAGAAATCCGCGTCCAACAATTAACATTTCAAATTCCGGAGAAGAAATACGCGGCGCGTATTTAACCATTCATTTTCTGACGAAGAGATCCGCGTCCAACAATTAACATTTCAAATTCCGGAGAAGAAATACGCGCCGCATATTTAACCCTTGTAACTTTTTTGAAGAAATACGCGGCGCGTATTTAACAGATCAAATTATGATGAAGAAATATGCGGGCGACAATTTAACCTTTGAGTCTTGAAAGAAGAAATGCGTGGCGCATTTTAACATTTGAAAAAGCAGCTCCCCGATTTCAAGACTGAAGGCGGAGAGCTGCGGAGGCCGCGGCCATGAACCGACGGCTATTCAAAGGCCAGAATTAATGGATAGGATTCATTCGCTTACAGGATTCAACGGAATTAGTGTCCATGTTTCTATATAGGTATAACTCTCTCCGGGTTTTAGGATAGTCATAGGGCTGTTGGGTTCCATCTCGACGAAGTCCCGGTTGAAATAGATCATGTTGGGAAAGGCGATCTGGCCGTTGTTGTCGTATCGTCCTTGTCCGGCGCGCGGGGTCCTCTTGATGTACAGATAGTCGTTGAGCCGATAGAAAGAGAGGCCGTCGAGGGTGTTGATACCATACTTCTTCGGCTCGGCTCCTCCGGGGAACGCGACAAAATGGCGATTCTCCACAGAAACGCGGGCAGGCGAAGGAAAGGATGCCCATCGCCCGCGAGGGGGGACTGAGCAAACGCAAGCGGCCATCCTCGACGACGTGTTCGTAAGGACCCGCCCAGATGGAATCGTGGATATGCTCCGTCTTGCGCTCGTTGCCCACGTCGAACCGTCCGGCATCGGGGCTTCTGCCCGTGCGTACGTAGTCGGCCACGGTCCAGCCGTCGATTACGGAGTCGCTCCACAACACGTTCGCTTTCCGGCCGGCCGGTCCGAAATACAAAATCTGGCCTCCATAAGTGGGGTTGACGATGATGGACACCACTCCGTTGGAGAGCTGGAGGCAATCCGTCCAGCCCCTGTACGAAACGGATGTGACTTCGCGGGCGACCGGATGGCGCGAGCAGGAGAGGCAGAGAGCGAGCGACAGGATGAACGCGATATGTTTCATGGAGGATGAGGTCATTCTTCCGGAGTGATTTCGACGGAGAATGTCGAGGATGTCGCCTTGTTGAGCCAGATGACGAGACTTTCGCCAATCTTGTCGCTCAGGTAATCGTTGTCGGGCGCCAGGAGTTGACCGTCGACCTTGAGCGTCACGCGGCCGGTTCCGGTCCAGCCATCGATCCTGAATACGGGATTCTTGATGGCGCCGGCAGGGTTGCAGGCAAAGCGGCAGCCGCTCGCGTCGGCCTTCATGGCCAGCACCAGCTCCCGTTTGGAGTATCCGGTGACGTTAGGGTCGTACGTCACCCCCTCGAGGTCCGTCGGGCTGTCCAGATAGAGCCAGCTCCTCGTGTAGGCGTCGATGTCGGCCTCGGCGCCGGGTTGGCTAATGCCCAGCAACATCAGGTAAACCCGGTATTTGTCGCCGTTGGGATTGACCTGGTAGGCCGTGTTCCACGCGACATCTCCCTTAGCCTCCACCCCGATGAGCGACGAGTGCGAAACCTGCGAAGGCCAGGTGGCCGTCGACTTGTCGTAATCGCCATGACGGGCGTTCAGATAGGGCTGCTTGTCGACCGGCCAATGGGACATCTGGTAGTTCACGTCGTGCCACGTCAAGTCGTTCGCGATAGGTAGGGGGGAGACTTCCGGACGTTCGGGGGTGTACGAGAATACCGAAAAGGCGTCGGGCGCGTCGTTGAGGTGGGCGACATAGATCTGCTCGCTCCAGTTTTTCACATGCTGGTTGACCTCATCGAAGGGCTTGGCCGGATACAGGTCGTACCGGTTGCCCGAAAGGTTGGAGACGCTGAAGGCGGGATTCCGCACGTGATCCGACGGGATGGTCGAACTGCCCGCGATCACCATCGGCTCGCTCAGCTCATGATATTGGAAGTAGGATTGTCCCGACTGTTTCTGGATGTACTCGATGCGCCTCACGCCCACGCCGTCGGCATACAACGTATAGTATTCGTCGACCTCCGGGTAGATGCCGTTGGGATAAGGCGCCTTATAGTCGGGATTGATCAACGCGTAATGGTACTTGACCACTTTCCGCACCTTGTTGTCCTCTACGATATCCACCTTCGCGTAGGCCAGCAGGCGGTCGGACATCGGCTCGAAGCATCCCTTCTCGAGGTTCGACCAGGTTTCGGCGAACTCATAGCCGTAGAGCAGCTCGTCGCTCATGCGCCAAGCCGGGACGAAGTTGGCTTCCGACCAGAAGACGAATTGCCTCTGCCCATCGGCAGCCGGACAGAACTTGGGGTCGAAGCCGATCACCGTGGCCGAGCCGGGGAAACCCGCCCAGGTGAAGGCGCGCCGCTCCACCACGAAGCCCGACGCGCCGGGTACATCGCCGGCCTCGAATTCTTCGAAACGTATATCGGAATAATTCACTTCCGCCGGGCCGTCGGCACCGGTCCGCGCGATCGGGCAAATAAAGTAGCGTTGGCCCGGCGCGCCCCAATCCTTGGACTGGGCCAGCTCGATCCAGTTCTCGCGGAACGCGCCGTTTATCTCTTTGCCCACACTCACGTAGAAATGGAAGAAGCCTGAGATGTCGTTCCTGATGACGCGCGCCTTACCCGTGGAGGCGGTGAACGGCACCGAGAAGTCGCCCTTGCCGAGCGGGATGGCATAGCGGAACGACAAATCGGAGAGGCTTATCTTCTTCGTGTTGTCCAACACGTTGTCCACCCCTTCCTGCCGATCCAACACCCGCACGGTGGGCACGCCGGCCTCGGCGCATACGCTGACCGAGGTATAGTTGTTGAAGTCGGGCTTGCCATCCTTCTCGCGGACGATGGCCAGGCCGAAGTTGAGCGTCTTGTCCGCCGTCGCCTCGGCGATGAAATGTCCTCGCGCGAGCTGGGGCAGGCAGACGCCAAATGTGGAATTCTTGCCGTTCAGCCCGATCTTGACCGACGAGCCGGTGACTTCGAAATGCCCATCGGCTCCCGTCGTCAGCGCGATAGGCTGATATTCGGTGACGGTAGGAGGCGTGGGGTCCTCTCCCGGATTGGCGGGGATATAGGGTTCGTCGAGCGTGCAAGCCACCAATCCGGAAAGCAGCCAAGCCGCGAATATGCTATTCATTATTCTTTTCATTTTTATTTGTTTTTGATTTGATTTACAGAGAGATACTTCAGCCGCTTCCCGAAAGCTTCGGGCGAAAGGCGTGTCTTCACCTCGATCAGTTGTTCCTTCCCGGGTATCAGCGTGACGTAGTTCCGCCCGAAGGAGGTTTCATCGTCGTCGACGAAGAGGTAAAGTCCCCTGACCAAGGCCGGCGAACGGAGCCGCAGGCGGATGCCCCCGGCGGTCGCCTCCACGGCGATGTCGGGCGTCGCCCGGGGATAGGCGTACCGATTGGAGTAGACCGGATAGTAGATGTTGTCCGAAAGCCTCTTCTCCTTTTCCGTCAGTACCATGTACGTGAAGACCTCGTTCTCCGCCCTTCCGCCATACAGCTCGGCGTTGGCTATCGAGGCTATGTCCTCGCAGCCGTTGGCCTCGAGGTCGAAGGGTACGTTTTTCGAGAACACCACCTCTCCGTCGAGCGTCATCGTGACGATCTCCAAACGGCCCGCCACACTCCGCGGCCTGTCGGACACGACCTTGAAAGTCAGCCCGCCGTTCGCGGCGTAAGGCGAAACCAGTACCTCGGCGAAAGCGTCGCGGGCATAATACTGCAACGCCTTCCACCGGCCATAATAATCGACGCTCGACCACGAAGCCACCGGCCAGCAGTCATTGATTTGCCAATACAATGTGCCCATGCAGTAGGGCTTGGCGCGCCGATGGGCCTCGATCCCCACCTTTACCGCTTCGGCTTGCACGTACTGGCTCAGGTAGACGAACTCGCCAAATTCGGAGGGTACGTTGAAATACTTCGCCATATACATCTTCATCATGTTGTTCCCGAAGTTGGGGTCGCGCGTCTGGTCGTTCCTGGCACGCTGGTGGGAGAGCATCACCTCCGAATCCAAGCTCAGGTCGCCGTCGTCGACAAAACGCCGGATGGTTCGCATCTCGGGATACGACTGGAAGCCGTATTCGCTCATGAAGCGCCCGATGTTGGCCGCCTCGGTGTACTCTTCGATCCATCCGCCTTTCCACACCGACCAGAAGTGCACGTCGCCCATGCTGTAGTCGATGTCGTTGTAGCCGGTCACCGGGGAGGTGGGATGGTAATACCGCGAATCGTCCACCTCCCGTATGGCCTGGGGAATGACCTCGTAGAAGAGCTTGCGGAGGTTGTCGCGGTAGACGCGGTCTTCGTCGTCGGTGTACCGTTGGCGCCATCCCCAGCCGAAATAGGAGATCTCGTTCTCGTTGTTGCCATTCCAGAGCGCGACGCAGGGATGGTTGCGCAAGCGCCTCACGTTGTCTTTCACCTCCTCGGCCACGTTGTCTAAGTAGCGGGTATCGGCGGGAAACATGCCGCAGGCGAACATCATGTCCTGCCAGACGAGGAGGCCATAGCGGTCGCAGAGGTCATAAAAGCGATCGTTCTCGTACATCCCCCCACCCCATACGCGGAGCATGTTCATGTTGGCGTCGGCGGCCGACTTGATGATGTATTCGTACCGGCCATGGTCCACCCTGGCGGGAAAATTGTCCAACGGAATGTAGTTGGCGCCTTTCATGAAGACCGCTTTGCCGTTGAGCCGCACGAACATCGACTGTCCGCGCGCGTCTTTCTCGCGGACGATCTCCACCGTCCGGATACCTGTCCTCACGCGGTCGGTCGCCCTGCGTCCCGACCTGTCCAACACGATGTCGAAATCGTACAGGCGGGGATTGCCCAGTCCGTTTGTCCACCACAGCTCGGGGTTTTTCACCTCGAAGGCTACCCGTACCGTATTCGTTCCCTCGACTAAGGAGACCTGGGCGCTCACGGCCTTCGTCGTGCCGTACTTCACGGTCAGCTCGGCCCGCGCGGCCTCATCGCTCGTCACGGTGCATAAGGCTTCCATCTCCGCCTTGCCGGCATCGAGCTTCCGGGTGACAATCCGCGTGTCGTCTATCCGGAAGCTGTCCCGGCACTCCAGGTAGACGTCCCGCCATATCCCCGCGGTGACCAATCGGGGTCCCCAGTCCCATCCATAATGGTATCCGGCCTTTCGGGCGTACAGGCTCAGCATGATGTCGGCCTGGTCGTTGTTGGGCCACGCCCGCAGCGGGAAGGGTGACGCCAAGTACTTGGGCATATCTACCTTGAAGATGGAATGGAAATAGACGCGAAGCGTGTTCTCCCCCTTCTTCAGGTACGGCCGCGGATCCACGGTCCAGGTGCGAAACATATTGTCGCACTTCATCACCGGATAGTCGTTGATATAGACATCGGCATACGTATCGAGACCTTCGAATACCATCCGCACGTCGGGTGCCTGGAACAGAGCCTCGTCGGCGAGGAACGTTTTTCGGTACTCCCAGTCTTTCTCGCCAATCCATTGCAAGGACTTCTCGTTCACTCCGTAGAAGGGGTCGCCGATCTTTCCGTTGTCCATCAGGTCGGTATGTACGCTGCCCGGCACACGTGCGGGGAGCCATTCGCCCGAGGTCGACTGCCTGAACTGCCAGCCTTCATGGAGGGCGACGCGGTCCGCGTTTCCCGCGGTGACAGGGAGCGAACAGGCGATGGAGAGCGCGAGACACGCTATAAGGTTGATCTTTCTACACATCATACAGCTTCTTTTTAAAGATGAGACGTCGCGCGGACTAATCCTGGTCGCTTTCCGCCAAAACAACACTCCGCAGGCGAGTTGCCACACCCGATTTGGGAACCATGAAGGTGATCTTGACCACTGCCGATTTCCAGCTCGTGGCGTCGCCCAGCGAAGGCACTATATTGTAGTTGTCGGGCTTGCCGTTCTCTTCGAGCGCCTTGAAGGTGTCGTCCTCGAAGGTTATATCCGGGCACGGGAACTCTCCGCCCCAGTCTTTCTCGTCGTAGAACTTGAACTGTACCCACTTGCTCGTCACGACGGTTTGCGCATAGACGGTCTGGCTGTCGTCTTCCGATACCTTGCGGAATATGACCGCCTTGTTGAAGTCCCAGTCGGGATGATAATTCCACAGCTCGGGACGTGCCATGCCCCAGCCATTGACGAACAAGACGTCGGGATAGGACGCGTTGGTCGATATGGGGTTCTCCCCGCTCTCCACGAACACGAAATCGTACAACGTGTTGAGGTAAAGCGTGGCCGTGCCGGTGCGGCCGATATAGGTCAGCTTGCCGCCTTCGTAAGCGAAGAAATCGGGATCGAACGTCACGGCGTCCAAGTCGATGAGTTCGGTGCTCACCTCTTCGCCATTGGTCAACGGCACATCCTGGGCGCGAAGCACATTGCTGACGAAATCTTCGTTGGAGGCCTCTTTCTTATACAGCATGAACAGGACGCCGTTCGCGGCCAGGTTCTTCTTGAGCGGGGTGATATCGAACGAGAAGGCGTCGAACGTCACCTTGCGCACCTTCTCCTCCATGTCGTACGAATCGCAGAGCGATGTGGGCGTGGATGAGGCCAGGGCGCAAATGTTGGCACTGGGGTCGAATCCCCAGGCCAGGCCTTGTTTTCCCGGTTGGCTGTAGACGAAGACGTTGGTGTTGTTCGGCAAGTCCACCTCGGCGCTGTACAGATAGGAGGTCGACGGTGAGCTTTCGTCTTTGGTGAGCGCGATTTCCTGTCCCGTTCCGTCGACAACCAGATAAAGTTGTTCGAAAACGGGCCTCTCCAGCACGATGTCGCGGGTCCGCCCGGCGGTTTTCATGCTTTTGTTTACCGCCACCACCTCCAGCGAGGCCGACCGCGTGGCACGCAGAGGGCCGAAGGCTACCTGGATTTCCTGCTCCACCGTCAGGCTCTTCCGGTCGTTCGCCGGGACGACGCCGGTATAGAGCACCTCCTGGTCGGCCATCAGCCTAATCTCCAGATGCGACAGCGCCTCGGCGTCGGTAGCCTCCACGCGTATCGTCACCGATTCGCCATAGCGCAACCGGGGTTGGTCCAGCGTGATTTCGCCAATGGTCGGCTCGGCGGCCGACGGGTCGAAAAATGCCGCGTCTTGTTTCTGGCACGAAGCGATCAGCATGCCGCCCACCGCGCACGATAGCATAAGCTTGTATCTATTTGTTTTCATAGTTGTTCCTTTTTTAAAAAAAGATGATCCGTCAAATGGAATTAATTATAGCCGGGGTTCTGCGTCAGGTTCGGATTCCGGTCGCGTTCCTCCTGGGGGATGGGCATCAGCGACATATAGTCGGCGAAGTGTCCGGTGACGGTGGTTTGTTCGCCGTTCACGATTTCGGTCCACGTCATGCCCTCCAGCGTGCTTCGCGCGACGCCATGGCGTTTCAGGTCAAAGAAGCGTTCGCCCTCGTAAGCCAGCTCCAGGCGCCTTTCCTTGAGCAGCGATCGGGTAAGCTCTTCTTTCGAGCTGGTGTTGAGTTCGGCAAGTCCCACACGGGTACGTATTTTCCGCAGATTAGGTTCCGCGATGGCCTCCGCCGGTCCCGACAACGCGTTGACGGCTTCCGCGCGCAGCAGCACGATGTCCGCCAGGCGGAAGATGTAGATCAGGTCGCCGCAATCCCATCCCACACGGTTCTTGGCGCGGCATTTGTAGGCGAAGGGCAGGTCGCGGGTAGTCCATTGTCCTCCCTCCATCCGCACGTAGTACTGGTCGAACCATATATTGTTGATGTCCTCGAAGACGACCGTCGAATTTCTGCGCACTTCGTCGCCTTCGTCCTCAAAAGCCTTCAGCAGGCTCTGCGAGGGCGTGAGGTATTTCCGCCAGTTCTGCTCGGTCATGGATGGGGGCAGGAGGAGCACGGGGACGTAGTTGTTTTCCGTGCTGTTGGCAATGTACTGCACCGCCAGGATGGTTTCGCTATTGTTGCGATGCTCGTCGTCGAACAGGTGGTCGTACGTATCCACCAGCCGGTAGACCGGCGATGCCATGACGGCTTCCGAATAGGCTTTCACCTTCTCCCATTCCACATTGCCGGGAGCGCCTTTCGTGGCATACATCCTGGCGAAAAGGGCGTTTACGGCGCCTTTGCTGGCCAGTCCCCGGGTTTCGGCCTCGGTGGAACGCCGATCGGGCAAGCGTGACAGGGCATACTCCAGGTCGGCGATGATTTGCGTGTAGACCTCTTCCTCGGTATCCGAGCGCGCCACTTGCACGTCGGCGGGGGCGGTACTTCCTGTCGTCGTTATGAGGGGTACGCATCCCCACGTCCTCACGAGGTTGAAATAGTGCAAAGCCCTCAGGAAAGAGGCCTCGCCAAGCATCTCCTCCCGACGGCTCACTCCGTCGAACGCCTCTTGGTCCAGCAGCGGGTCGTCGATCCGGGGAATATACTTCAGGGCGACGTTGCAGCGCATGATGCTTCCGTACAACGACTTCCACGACTTCATGACCACCGCGTTCCGGGGTGTCAGGTCGCGCGAGCCTACGTTGTTGATGTCCACGTCGTCGCCGCCGCTATACGCGTTGTCGGCGAAGCAGTCGGACAAGATCTGGTAGTACCACATATAATATTCCTCGTGTCCCTTCTGTATGCCGTCGTAGCAACTGACGATCAGCGCCTCGGCGTCTTTTATCGACGTGAAGGCATTGGCCTCGGTCAGCGCGTCCTGCGGACTTTCGGTGAGGAAACTGTCGCAGGAAACCAATCCCATGGCGAGCGACGCGAGCGTCCCTATTAACACATATATCCGTTTCATATCTTTTCTTCCGTTTGGGGGTTGATGTAAAGTTCAAAAAACAATCGTGGTACCCACGATATACGTCCGGGCGTGGGGGAAGACTCCCTGGTCGATGCCCATGGCCGAGGCGCTGCCTCCACCGATATTTACTTCGGGGTCGTAGCCGCGATAGTTGGTAAAGGTGACCAGATTGTCGCCCGCCACGTACACCGTCACTCTGTTCATCAGGGCTTTCCGTGTCAGCCGACGGGGTAGGGTGTACGACAGCTTCACGTTTTTCAGCTTAAAGTACGAGCCGTCTTCGATGAAGCGCGACGAGATGACGGGATATTTGTCCTTCTCGGCACGGGGCACGGTGGTGTAGTCGCCCGGACTGCGCCAACGCATCAGGACACGGTCGGATTGGTTGCGCGAGTCGAACATACCTTCGGTGAACATGCGGGTGGCGTTGTAAATGTCGTTGCCGTAGGAACCTTGGAAGAAAAACGATAGGGCGAAGTCGCGGTACGAGAGCGTATTGTTGATGCCGTACAGAAAGTTGGGCTGCGCGCAGCCCAATATCCTGCGGTCCTCGTCGGCGCTCAGGCTCTCTTCGTAGACCAACATCCCATTGGCTTTCTCGTACATCATCCGTCCGTCGGCGGGATTCACGCCTACGGCCTTGAATCCGTAAAAAGAGCCTAATGGCTGCCCTTTTTGTATGATCGACACGTTTCCCGAAATCTTCTTGTCGAGTCCTCCGGTGAAGATGGCGGGGCTTCCGGCCATATCCGTCACCTCATTCTTGTTGGTGGAGATGTTGAAATCGGTTGTCCACTTCAGCTCTCCCGTCAGGTTGTGGGTGTTCAGCTGCAATTCGAGGCCTTTGTTCATCACGCTGCCCACGTTTTGCATGCCCGAGTCGAACCCCGAGCTTTGCGGCAAGCGCACCATCAGCAGCAGGTCGGTGGTTTTCTTGTAATACGCGTCGGCCGTCACCGAGACGCGGCCATTGAGAAACGAGAAATCCAGACCGAGGTTGGTTTGCGAGGTCCGCTCCCAACGCAGTTTGTCGTTCCCGATCTGGCTCTGGTAATATCCGGGGCGTATGACCCCGTCGAGATCGTAATTGGCTCCGATGCCATAGATGCCGTAGGCGCTGTAGTCGCCGACCTGGTCGTTGCCCACTTGTCCCCATCCCACACGCAGCTTCAGGTCGCTCAGCCACTCCAGGGGTTTCATGAATTCTTCTCCGGTGATTCGCCATCCCAGCGAGAACGACGGGAAGTATCCCCAACGGCTGTTGGCGCTGAATTTCGACGAGCCGTCGGCGCGGATGTTCACCGTGGCGAGGTATTTGTCCCGGTAGTCGTAAGTCGCCCGGGCCAGCACCGACACGTTCGATGAGGCTCCGTAGGCTTCGCTGGGTTTGTCGAGTACGGTACCGGCATTCATCGTCTGGATTTTATTGTCGCTGAACCCGCGTATGGAGTTGTTCGCCGATTCGCCCACATAGCGGGAAGCCACGAATCCGGCCAGTGCCGAGAAGTCGTGGTCGCCGAACGTCTTGGTATAGGTCAGGATTTCTTCGTTTATCCATTTGTAGTTCAACGCAGTGTTGTAGCTGGCCTGTCCCTGCTGGTTGCGTCCCCAGGCCGAGCTGAACGGGTCGAGGAACTCCTTGTAGCGCGACGCCCCCACTTCCACGCCCATACTGGTTTTCAGCTTCAGGTTGGGGCTGAACGAGATCTCCGCGTACAGGTTGCCCAGTAATTTGTGATACACATAATCGCGCGTGTACGATTCGACGGCGCTTAGCGGATTTTCCAGGGACGAGAGGAAGGGCAGCGTGGGGAAGGTGCCGTCGGCATTGTATCGGCCCACCACGGAGGGGGTGGTGATGGCTTGCAGAATCACGGTTTCCGAATTTCCGTCGGATACGTCCACGTCGTTGATCTTGCTATAACTTAGGTTGGTTCCCACTTTGATCCATTTCTTCAGTTCCTGCTCCATGTTGATCTTGAAGTTCACGCGTTCGAACGACGACGGTTTTACGATGCCCTCTTGCTTGATAAAGCCCGCCGAGATGTAATAGAGCGATTTGTCGGTCCCGCCCGAGATGGAGAGCTGGTAATTCTGCATCGCGGCGTTGCGGAACATTTCGTCTTGCCAGTCGATATGGGCATTGTAGACCGACTGGTCCATGGCCGGATATCCGAGGTCGGAAAGCAGATCGAGGTATTCGTCGCTGTCGAGCACCTCGATCCGCTTGGCGCGTGCCGAGAAGCCGTAATACGCGTTCAGCTCGATTTGCGCCTCGCCTTTTCGCCCTTTCTTCGTGGTGATGAGGACAACGCCGTTGGCGCCCGCGTTCCCGTAGATCGCGGCCGACGACGCGTCTTTCAGTATGGTGACGCTCTCTATCTCCGACGGATTGATGCTTTTCGTGTCGGTGGTGGGCACGCCATCGACTACATACAGCGGCTCGTTGCCCGCGTTGATCGATGTCGCTCCGCGGACGCGGATGGAGAAGCCTTCATTCGGTTTTCCCGACGGGGTAATCACCTGGACACCGGCCGAACGTCCGGCGAGGGCGGAACCGAAATCGTTGACGGGGATGTTCTCGATGTCGCGGGCCAGCACGGTGGATATGGCTCCCGTTATGTCTTTCTTCTTCTGTACGCTATAGCCCACGACGACAACCTCGTCAATGCTTTGCACGTCTTCTTGCAGCGTCACGTTCAGTGTCCGGTTCTCTTCCACCTTCCTTTCCTGCGGCCGGTAGCCCAGGAACGAAAACCGGAGCGTCTGCCCGGGGCCATCGACGGTTATTTCGTACCTGCCTTCCATGTCGGTTATCGCTCCCTGGTTACTTCCCCTGACCAGCACGCTGACGCCGACCATCGGCTCGCCCGAGCCATCGGTGACTAAGCCCGTCACCTTTCTCGCGACGGGTGTCCTGTCGGGCGTTTCGTCCTGCCGCCGCACGTTTTTCGAGACGCGTACCGTCTTGTTGGCGATATCGAAAACCACATCTTGTCCACTGAACAGGGCGTCCAGCACATCGCCGATCTTTTGCCGCCTCACGTTGATCGATACCTTTTGCTTGGTGTCGATATCCGGAGTACGGAGCACAAAGGTGTAATTGTATCGCTTATTGATGGTTTCCAACGCCTCGCCGATGGTCTTGTCGCGCAGGCGGAGCGTGATGAGTTCTTCATTGTTTTGCGCCATCGCCGGATGCGTCCCCATAAATAGCGCGAACAGAATTAGTAAAAGAATGCTAAATCGCTCCCTAAAAGGAGCAGATATTTTATAAGTATTCATATCTTTGGTAACGATCTAAGTTAATGAAATGTCTTTGTTAACGGATTTCTAAAACGGGAAAGTGAGGCAAGCACTTTCTCGTTTATTTTTTATTGGTTTTATCTATCCATGATATACGGTTGTTTTAAGGTTAATGAATAAGGTTGTTTATCTCGTTCTCGGGGAAATCTCTATAATATCTCCATCGCGTGTGATGCTCAATCCATCATCAATATTCAGCGCCTCGAGCATCTGGTCGAGCGACAGCCCTTGCGCGAAGGTGACAAAGAAAACGTCCTTCAGCAAAGTCTTGTCCCTAATCACGATCTGGACATTGAAAACGCGTTGAAGCTCGGTGATGATCTCTTGCAATGTCTTGTCCCTGAAGGTGTATTGCCCGTTGCGCCACGACCGGTATGTGGCGACGTCGAAGCTCTCCAGGCTAAGCCTGTTGTTGGCGAGGATCGCTTTCTCGCCTGGCGCGAGGTAGACGTCGCGCTCCTCCTGCCCGCCTTTCACGAGTAGGGAGATGCTTCCTTCGAGCAAGGTGGCTTCGGTACCCTTGTCCTCGGTGTACGAACGGACGTTGAAGCGTGTGCCGTGTACCGTGATCCTGACGTCTTTGGTGTCGACGATAAAGGGGCGCTCCGGGTCTTTGGACACATCCAGGAAGGTTTCCCCGCTTACGAATATCTGGCGGACATGGCCGAACCGCTCAGGATAGATGACGCGCGTGCCCGAATTTAGCCACAGCGTGCTCTTGTCGGGCAGCACGACCTCTTTCTTCTGCCCGAAGCCGGCATACACCTCTATCCAGTCGACGTGCGATTCCTGTCCGCGCAGGTACAGATACATGGTGATTCCCATGAGCGGTATGAGCAGGATGGCCGCCGCGCGTGTCAGATAACGCATCGTGCGGGCGAACAGGGCTTCGCGACGGCTGGGAAGCGGATCGCCTATAGCCTCGCGGACGTTGGCGAACGCGGCCGCCGTCCATCTCGGGTCGATCGCCTCATCGGCCGATTTCTCCCAAAGCTTTCGCAGCTCCTCGTCCACCTCCGGATTGGATTCGTTCTCGACGAACCAACGCCCGAACGCGCCTAAGGGGATACTCTTCTTCAAATCATGAAGGTAGTCGCCTAACGACCTGGAAGGTAACAGTTTCATTTCCTTGCGTATTATCCGTTTATACCTGATATACGGAAGGGAGAGAGGACACACCCAATCCTTTTCCCGGTTTTAACGTTTACAGGTCGCCCAATCGCTCGCGGAGTAGGCGCAAAGCGATGTTCAGGTGACGTTCCACGGTGCGTTTGGAAAGACCCAGTTTAGTCGCTATCTCGTTGTTGGACAGGCCTTGAAGGCGACTCATGACGAACACCGCGCGCCGCTGCGGCGGCATCGTCTCGATCGCTTTCATCACGGTCTCCCGGATATATCGCAGGTCGTACGCACTCTCTATCGTTCCTTCCGTGTGCTCGCCGTCTTTCGCGGCCAGGAGGCCGTCCAACGGCTCCGATACGACGATGGAACGAAAATAATCGGTGATCTCGTTCTTCGTCATGGCGTATAGGTAGTTGCTGAATTTTTGCGCACTGTCGATCAACACCCGTTTGGTCCAGACCTTGATAAACACGTTCTGGGCGATATCATTGGCCACAAAAGAGTCTTGGACTATCCTCGACGCGAACGTGCGCACTTGGGGATAGTAATGATCAAAGAGGAGTTTAAAGGCGTCGGTATCTCCTGCAATCATCCGCGAGACAATATGGTCCTCATTTCTCATAGAGCGGTTTATGTGTTTTTCGACCTTCATGAAATAGCTCGCCACAAAAATAGGGATTTTCGGGCGGAAAGTCGCTTCGCGCCAACGAATAAATTTCTATCTTTGCCCCATAACAACAAATCAGCGATACGCCATGAACAAAGAGAATCACCCCGAGGGCGGACCGTTCAAGTACCTGATCGTGAACGAGACGGACCGACGGTTCGGACTGTGGGTCAACACCGTGGGATGCCAATCCGTGCCTCCGCACTCGCCGTATCCGCCGCAAGGGCATCCGGCGGGCTACTTCTTCGTGGCGAGCAACGGACGGGTGCTGCACGAATACCAATTGGTGTACATCACGCAGGGACAGGGAGTGTTCGCCTCGGACAGCACGCCCGAGACCTCCATCGGACAGGGGCGGCTCATCGTGCTCTTCCCGGGACAATGGCATAGCTACCAACCCTTGCGGCAGACGGGGTGGACGGAATACTACATCGGATTCGAGGGAGAGGTGGCCGACGACCTGATGGGACGGGGATTCCTCACGCCCGAACGGCAGGTGATCGAGGTGGGCGTGCACGAAGAACTGGTCACCCTCTTCGCCCGCGCGCTGGAAGTGGCCACGGCCGACCGCGCCTCCGCCCAGCAATACCTGGCGGGCATCGCCCTGCACATCATCGGCATGGTGCTCTCCATCTCGAAGAACAAAGCGTTCGAGATGAGCGACATGTACCGGAAGATGGAACAGGCGAAGATCATCATGCGCGAGAATGTCGCCGGCGAGATCGATCCCGAGGAGCTGGCCGCGCGGCTGAACATCAGCTACTCCTGGTTCCGGCGCGTTTTTAAGGAATATACCGGCTACGCCCCCGCCGAATATTTCAGGGAACTGAAACTCAGCCGGGCCAAGGAGATGCTCGTCGCCACGTCGCTCACGGCCAAGGAGATCGCCTTCGGCCTCGGATTCGGCACGCCCGAGTACTTCTTCACCTTCTTCAAGAAACGCACGGGACTGACTCCCGCCGAATACCGCTCGAGGGGACGCAACAAATAGCGCCCGGCTTCACAAGGCTCAAAAAACACCCTCCGTCCTGTTTCACTTATCAGATTGACGAAGCGGAACGGAGGGTGTTGAATGGTTGATTGATCAGAATGAATAGTGATCAGTTACGCCAATATCCCGCTTTCCGCAAAGCCTCATCGGTCCATACAGCCGGATGGAACCCAGGGTTTATACTATATATAGATTGTTTGGTAATGAAGGTTTTCGAGGAGTAATGGGTGTCCTTGCTGTCGGTCATCGTCACCAGCACTTTGGCGAAAACATTTCTTTGGATGCCGTTCCCATGGCTTGCGTAACTGAACGCGGGACGAGTTGGATTAGTATTTGTAGAGGCATCGGGCCAGTACCGCTCACCGTTGCAATGGCATATATAATCACTGCCGAGCGTGCTTATCTTTGTTTCACTATCTTCATACAATATATCATGGGGAGTCGTGGAAGAGGGTATTACTGAAGCACTTGGTCCAGAGCCATGAAGCTCGGGGTAATTGATTCCCGCCGTGGAACCTTTATATTTGTCGTATGTCACAAACGCATTTATGCTTGTCAGGGTTCCCTTGTATGCAGGGTTCTTCACGATGGCGACGGAACCTTTTTGCTTCAACTTATAATTGAATTTCCATCCGCTGCTGTATTCCGTCATCTCGCAATATGCGTCTGTCACATACGTCGGTTGTACAGATGCGTTCCAGATACCCAGTTTGAGATCTGGCCGTCCGAGCTTCAGTCCGGTCAAGGGAACGATCAAGCCCGACGTGGGTGTCACCATGCTACCACCGATAGTCATGGTGCCATCCGTAGAGAAGCTGAAATCCGTATTCGAGCTTTTGGATCCCGTAAATGAGTTGACCACCTTGAAGAGCGTTCCCGCCACGATGCGCAAGGTGGATCCGATACCCCTCGTATTTTGGTTGACGACCTCTACCTTGATGGGTTTGTCCTTGTTTCCCGAATTTTGTTGGAGCCAGCTTACAGCACCTTCTCCCAACGCCTTGACTACTCCCGTAATGTTACCCGATTTGCCATTGGTCGACGTGAATATTGTCCCCGTCGACTTGGCGTCGAAAGCGCCCGTCATCGATATTTGGGCTGTTGTCATGGCGAAGCCTGAAACGTCCAATCGCTCCTTGTCGCTATTCTCATCGTAAGCCAGCTCCAGCATGAAGCCGTTCCATCCTCTCTCGAATCCCTGCGTCTGCGCATTGGTGGTGAGCGAGGCCAATATCACGCTTTGGGGCGAATCGGCGGCATCTGCGGCCAAAGCGGTCTCGCCCGCAAAATTGAACAATCTGGTCTTGACTCTTTCGGCAGATGAACGATCGGTAGACGTGATGAGCTGCCAAAAACCACAATTGTTCCCATACATAGTTTCCGCAAAGTAGAAGCCTTTCAGGTATCCCGTGTGCGTATTGTATAATAGGATGTAATTTGCACCATCATCTACGTCGGCGACTGCGGTGACCGTGTCTCCGACGAATTTTATGGTTGTGTCCAAAACAATCCAACCGTCTTCGGGTTTCACGTCGGTTCTAAGTTCTTCGGGCATTGTTGAGGTAATGCCTGTAGCCCATGGCAAACTAACACGCTTCTTCGAAGGTAATATGCCTTCTTCGCATTGATCCCACGTAGTCGTAGAACTTGCTCGTGTAAATAAGATCTGAGATTCTTCATTTGTAGGATTTTCCACAATCTCATTCGTGTCGTTTGTGCAACCGCCGATGCAGCAAAGTAAGCTACATGCAGCCAATAAAACTTTCTTTTTCATACCTATTATTAATTGATGTTTGTATATCCGTAACCTTCTTGTTGTCTATCGACAAAGCCTTTCTTTTTTTCCCATTTTTCGGTTTCCCTTACCCATTCGGGCACTTCGCCCGAAAGTCTGTTGCCTTGCAAATCGGGAATAATGGCATCTTCTATCTTCCAATAGTCGAAAGGAAAACTTTCTATATTGTTATCGGAGCATCCTATTTGACGCTTGGAAGGCGACAGCTCAAGAGGGAATGTGCCTGAGAGCTTGTTTTTATCCAATGTGATACTCACTTTGTCGAGATCCAGATTGGCTAATTCTTTGGGGATGCTTCCTGATACGCCGGTTTCAAAGATGACAAATCTCTCCAGATTCTTCAGATTTCCGATCTCCTTCGGAATCTCTCCCGAAATGGACGACTTGTAGAAGACCAACCTTTTCAGGTTCTTCAGCTTGCCGATTTCCGGGGGAATGGATCCCTCGAAGTAGTTCTCGCCCAGCGAGAGTTCTTCCAGTTTGGAGAGGTCGCCAATCCAAGAAGGGATGGGGCCGGACAGATCTCCGCTGATGCCGAGATATCTTAGCTCGGGCAATTGCGTGAGTTCGATGGGTAGCTCTCCATGGAATAGGCTGCTGTTGTAGACGAGGCCAACGATACGGTATTGATTGGAGGAGATGTCGAGCGCGATGAGGACACCGCCCCAGCTTTGGATGTTCCCGGGATCCCAAGTGGGCAACCAAGGGCCGATCTTCTTGCTGATCTCGACCATAACGGTACTGTCCGAACGATTCAAATGCGGTGTCGTGTCGGGCGGAGTTTCTACGATAGCGACGTTCTCTTTCGTACAAGACGTACAGACTAACGACGTAGAAACAAAGAGATAAAATAAAATTTTCATGTGCATATTACGTTTGTTTAAAAGGTTTGCGTGTAGATTCATTCACCCAGCGCTGCCTAACCAAAGCAAAGCAAAAGTTTCATTCCGCAAATATACGCGGTTCGTTCCGATCAGCAACACCGCGAATGTATAAAATATGCAAAAGCATCCTTCTTTTAATGTGTCGCGCTCGCGGGGACGCAACAAATACCCCCCTTTCCGGTAACAAAACATCCCCGCGAAGCGGAATATTCATCGTATCTTCGCGGAAAAGAGACGAGGGCGTCTTATTACCCTTGTCAACTGGTCTACTAAATCTCTTGTCAACCCAAAAATATTGTGCGCAATATGGACAATCCATTCAAGTTTCTCGCCAGCCTGTTCTTCGCCCTTTTCGTCATCGCGCCGTTCACGGCCTGTTCGGACAGCAATGATAACGGAGGAGGGAACGATGCCGTACCTTTCAGCCTCTCGCCGGAAAATGTCAGCTTCCCGGCCGAAGGCGGAACGGTCACGCTAACCATCCGCAGCGCCACGCCGGTCGGCGTGTCGAGCGACGCCAGCTGGTGCGTGCCGACCGCCGGAGCCGCCTCGACGCAAACACGGCTCTACACCCTGACGGCGGCGGCAAACACGCTGTCCCAGGTACGCACGGCCGTCATTACCGTCACCGCGGGCAGCGAGACCAAGCAAGTGAACGTGAGCCAAGCCGCGGCCAAGCAGCCCGACGAACCGTCGATGGACATTCCCGCCGACCCCACCGGCATGGAGAGCGACGCCGCGGCGCTCGCCGCGCGTATGACGTATGGCTGGAACCTCGGCAACACGCTCGAATCCATTGGCGGCGAGACGGCCTGGGGCAATCCGCTCACCACGGAAGCGATGATCAAGAAGGTGAAGGAAGCGGGCTTCAACGCCATACGCATCCCCTGCTCGTGGAACCAATACCTCGAGGCGGACGCCGCGCCCTATACCGTCAAGTCCAGCTGGATGGACCGGGTAAAAGAGGTGGTGGACTACTGCGTCGGTAACGACCTCTACGCCATCCTCAACATCCACTGGGACGGCGGATGGCTCGAGAACTCCATCCCCAACGGATACAGCCAGACGGTAGACGCGAAGCAACGTGCCATCTGGCGGCAGATCGCCATCGCCTTCCGCGACTACGACGAGCACCTGCTCTTTGCCGGATGCAACGAGCCGAACGTGGAGAACGCCGCGCAAATGGCCACCCTGACGCGCTACGAACAGACGTTCGTCGACGCCGTGAGAACCACGGGCGGACGGAACGCCTACCGCAACCTCATCGTGCAAGGACCGTCGACGGACATCGACAAGACCATCCTGCTGATGGACGCCCTTCCCGCCGACCCCACGCCGAAACGGATGATGCTGGAGGTGCACTACTATACCCCGTGGACCTTCGCCGGCCTGGAGGCCGACGCCAGCTGGGGCAAGATGGCCTATTTCTGGGGAGAAAATAACCAGGGATACGCCCAAGGCGACTACGCCGGAAGATGGGATAACACCGGTGCCGAAACTTACATGCGCGGCCAGCTGGCCAAGATGAAGACTGCCTTTGTGGACAAAGGCGTACCGGTCATTCTCGGCGAATATGCCGCCTTGAGGCGTACCCTTTCCGATTCGGCCGACCCGACGGCGAACGCCAACGCCCAGACAGGACACGACAGCTCGCGCGCCGCCTACGTGGGCTACCTCACCCGCCAAGCCCGTGCCGCCGGGCTGATTCCCTTCTTTTGGGACGCCGGCAACAGCATGTCGATATTCCGCCGCCCCGAGATGACGATTATCGACCCCGCCGTTTACGAAGAGATGATGAGATAAGGGGAGAATAGAACGAGGCTGTATCATAAGTGAAAGGCGCTATCAAAAAGAGAATATTTAGGCACGGATTACACGGATTCCGCAGCATTGTGTTCTGGAAAAGACTGCGTAATCCGTGTAATCCGTGCCTAAA
>JAISIZ010000046.1 GCA_031261785.1 Mediterranea sp. (in: CFB group bacteria) | reverse complement strand
GGCGTTAAGGTGGCTATAGCGCGGGGGTTCCACCTCTTCCCATTCCGAACAGAGAAGTTAAGCCCCGCCACGCCGATGGTACTGCGTAACAGTGGGAGAGTAGGTAGTCGCCGTTTTTTCGAGGCCCCGCCGCGCGAGCGTTTGCGTTGGCGGGGCTTCTTTCGTTTACGGCGGATCCGCGTGGTCCGCGGCGTCCCCCCCAAAAAAAAAAGAATGGGCCGTACCGTCATTTTATTGACGGCACGGCCCATTCTTCATTCCTCGTTCTTCGTTCCTAATTTATATGATGTATTGCGAGCTGATGGATTCGTTGTTCATCACTCGGCGTATGGTCTCGGCGAACATTCCCGCTATGCTCAATTGTTTGACCTTGCAGCACTTTTTGACGTAGGGTATGCTGTCGGTGAACACCATTTCGGTAAGGTGAGATTCTTCCACGCGCAGGGAGGCGGGGTCGGACATTACGCAGTGGCTGGCGATGGCTCTCACGGAGCTGGCGCCGGCTTCTATCATGATGTTGGCAGCCTTGGTGATGGTTCCGGCGGTGTCGACGATGTCGTCGGTGAGTACCACGTTTTTTCCTTTCACGTCGCCGATGATCTGCATGGATGCCACTTCGTTGGCTTTCTCTCTCGACTTGTTGCAGAGCACCAGCGGCACCCCAAGGTATTTGGAGAAGGTGCTGGCCCGCTTCGATCCGCCCACGTCGGGAGCGGCAATGACCAGGTTCTTCAGTTTGAGAGATTGTATGTAGGGCAGGAAGACAGCCGAGGCGTAAAGATGGTCGACCGGGATGTTGAAAAAGCCTTGAATCTGGTCGGCATGCAGATCCATCGTGATCAGGCGGTCGATACCCGCCACGCCCAAGAGGTCGGCCACCAGCTTGGCGCCTATGGACACGCGCGGTTTGTCTTTTCTGTCTTGTCGTGCCCATCCAAAATAGGGAATAACGGCTACAATACTCTTGGCCGACGCACGCTTGGCGGCGTCTATCATCAAGAGAAGTTCCA
The DNA here is from genome assembly GCA_031261785.1 of Mediterranea sp. (in: CFB group bacteria). Lineage (GTDB taxonomy): Bacteria > Bacteroidota > Bacteroidia > Bacteroidales > Bacteroidaceae > Bacteroides. The sequence continues at coordinate 61,208 of JAISIZ010000046.1, read as the reverse complement.
TTAAATTGTCTGAATTTGGGAAAGTGGATTGAACCAAGAACACGTGCGAACCACGTATTGATTCCTCGTAAGAGACCGCAAACTCCCCGTCGGCAAAGTGGGTGATGTTCATGTTTCCCAAAGGGCAGTCGAGGCTAAGGCAGATTTTCTCTGCCAGGTATCTCGAGTTGGTACCCGAGAAAACCCTGAAAGGTGCTTCTTCGCTCATTTTAATAATAGATGTAGTTGCTTACCTATTTGTTAATTTGCCTGCAAAGGTAGGTATTTCTCTGTTTAAATAGAAAGAGTTCTCGTTTAAAAAATGCTTTTCCCGCCAACTTACCAGAAATATTAGTAGTTTTGCGGGACATATAGATTATGTGACGATGAGTTCACGCTTCCCGATATACCTACTGACGTGCGCGCTGCTATGTGCCGTCATCTTCTCGTGTACCGACATGGTGCCCACACGCGAGGTGCGCCTCATTGATTCCTTGAACGGGAAGGCGTACGCTTACCGCTACGAGGATCTGGATTCTTCGCGTCGCTACGCCGGCGAGGCCTATCGCCTTGCCCGTTTCTACAAATCGGGCAAGGCCGAAGCGTCCAATAATTTGGGTTTCGACGCTTTCATGCAGATGGATTTCGACCGTTCCGCCGCCGAGTACAAATCGGTGTATAAGCAGACGAAAAACGAGCTGGAATTGCTCATCGCCGACATCGGGTTGATGCGCATCTGCCAGCGTACGGCCATGAACAAAGAGTTCTACGACTACCGCAACAGCGCCCTTCGCCGCATGAAGCGCATCCGCGAGGACAGCGACCTCTTCGCCGATCGGCACGAGGCCCTTCGGCTGGAGTACGCCTTCTCGGAGTTCCATCTTGTCTCCGCTGTTTACTATTATTATCTCCAGCAGCGCCAGGAGGCTATGGACGCTATCGCCCAAGTCTCCGAGGAGGAGGTGGAGGCCGACACCAACCAGCTGCTCTATTACCATTATATCCGCGGCTCCGCCTCCCTGGTCGAGGGCAAGAAGCCTGAAGAGCGGAAAATGGAGGAATTCGACCATCTCTACCTCACCTGGCGGATAGCCGTCCAGAGCGGACAGGTCTATTTCGAGGGGAATGGCTTGCAAGGGATGGCCAACCTGCTAATCGATACGGCCGCCGTGAGCCTTTTCCGGTCGAGGCGCCCGCACGCTTTGCAGCAGTTTGGCCAGCCGGTGGATACGTTGCTACCCTTGCGACTGGCTCAGGTGGCGTTGGGCAAGTTCCGCGATTACGGCGACCTCTATCGGGTTGCGGGCACGTACGTCACCATCGGCAAGTACCTCAATGTCCATGGGCGCTACGCCGAGGCGCTGGACACGCTGTCCAAGGCGCTCGACTGCGTGAACCAGCACCACTCCCGCTACTACCATCCACATGCCGACAGTCTCGATTTGCTACGTCCGTATGCCGCCGAGGATACCACCTATACCGGCGTGCCCTGGATCGCGCGCGGGCTGGTGAAGACGGCGCCCGAGTGGATCTCGCGCATCCGCGAGCAGCTTAGCGTGTCGTATGCCGGTCTGGGCATGAAGCAGGCGTCGGACTACAACCGTAACATTTACCTCGATATTCTCAACTACAGCCGTCAGGACAAGGAGCTGGAGAGCCGCTACCAGTCGCTCGAATCCGATGCCCGGCAGACCACCTTGTTGCTGTTCGTCGTGCTGGGAGGGGTGGTGTTGCTGGCCCTGCTGTGGTGGATATTCAACAAACGCTCCAAGACGCGCAACCAAGTGGACATCGAGCGCCTCCAACGTGTGCTCTCTCTCTGCAAGGACATCACCTCGTCCATCCCCATGGACGTGCCGCTCATACAGCGAGGCATCGACAACCTCTTCGGCAAGGGGCGCCTCACGCTCGACACGCCCGAAGGCGGCCGTCCCTCCTTGGTGTCCCATCATCGCCTGAACAAGGACGAGCGGGCCTTGGTGCACGTGCTGATGCCCTACATCGACTGGGTGGCCGACAACGAGCAAGTGGCCTCTCTGCTGAGCGAGGAACGCCTGCACTTAGAGAAGCAACGCTACGTCTTCGAGCAGCATATCGCCGAGAACAAGCGGCAAAACATCGTGAAAAAGGCCTGTCTCGCCATCGTGAATGGCATCACCCCCTACATCGACCGCATCCTCAACGAGACACACAAGCTCATCGAGCGGGGATACATCGACGACGAGAAGATCAAGAAGGAGAAATACCAATACATCGAGGAACTGGTCGGCACCATCAACGAATACAACGACATACTCGCTCTCTGGATACAGATGAAGCAAGGTTCGCTCAGCCTGAACATCGAGACATTCGACCTCGACGCTCTCTTCGGCTTGCTGGGCAAGGGGAGGAGAGCTTTCGAGCTGAAGCGGCAGAGGCTCGAGATAGAATCCACCAACGCACAGGTGAAAGCCGACCGCGCGCTGACCCTCTTCATGATCAACACCCTCGCCGAGAACGCCCGCAAGTACACCCCCGAAGGGGGGACTATCAAGGTGTACGCCCGCGAGGCGGAAAGCTACGTGGAAATCTCCGTGGAGGACAACGGACGGGGCATATCGCCCGCCGACGTGGAGCTGATAAGGGGAAACAAGGTGTACAACTCGCAAGCCATCGGGATGAGCGACGCCGAGAATCCCGAAGAGCTGCGAGGCAGCAAAGGGAGCGGCTTCGGACTGATGAACTGCAAGGGCATCGTTGAGAAATACCGGAAGACGAACAAGCTGTTCGACGTCTGCCTGTTCGACGTAGAGAGTGAGTTGGGGCGGGGGAGCCGCTTCTACTTCCGCCTGCCGCAAGGGATGCGCAAGGTATTGGGCACGTTGCTGTTCGGCTTGCTGTTGCCCTTCGCGCTCGCCTCGTGCGACGGGTCCAAGATGCCGTTGCCATCGCTTCCCGTGGCAGCCGATACCATCGCCATCCATCCCGACTCGGTGTACGCCGCGCTGCTCGACACCGCCTCGAGCTATGCCAACGCCGCCTATTACGCTAACGTGGATGGCGATTACCGGCAGGCCATCACTTACGTCGACACCGCCATGTCCTACCTCAACGCGCATTACGAGAAGTACGCCCCCGCCGACGCGAAGCGCCACTACCTCCGCCTTACCGGCGAAGGGACACCGGCCGAGATCGGGTGGTGGAACGACCTCTTCGACACCGACTACCACGTCATACTCGACATACGCAATGAGGCCGCCGTGGCTTTCCTCGCCTTGAAGCAATTGGACGCGTACGCTTACAACAACACCGCCTTCACCGACCTCTACAAACTCCAGAGCGAAGACAAGACGCTGGAGAGCTACTGCCGCGAGCTGGAGCGCTCCAACACCAACCGCATCGTGGGCATCCTGCTCTGCGTGGCGCTGCTCACGGCGGGACTCATCGGCTACTACCTGCTCTATTGGCGCAAGCGGTGGCAGAGTCGCTTCGGCTTGGAACAGGTGCTCGAGATCAACCAGAAAGTGTTCGCGGCCTCCCTTCCCCAAGGACAAGCCGATGCCAGCGCCGAGGCGTTGGAACGGGAAGAAAACATGTTGCGGCAGATACCGCAACGCATTGTCGACGAGGCGTTTCGTCCGGTCAACGAGCTGCTGATGGTCAATCGTATGGGCATCGCCGTCTACAACGACAGCCTCCATCGCCTCGAATATGCCTCCTATCCCAAGCAGGAGATGCCCGAAGCTGTGGGGCGCTGTTTCGACCAAGGCGTCGCCATTTCCGAGCATGCGGCGCAAGCCATCCCCTTGATGGTGGAGGCCACGGGCGAGCGGCGTTGCGTGGGTGTGCTCTACGTAGAGCGTCGCGAACGGTTCGACGGGCACACCGACCGCTTGCTGGTGGAACTTGTGGCCCGCTACGTGGCCATCGTAGTGTTCAACGCGGTGGTGAAGATGGCGATGAAGTACCGCGACATTGAGTCGGCTCACGAGGAAGCCAACCGTGCCTCGCGCGAGGATAGCCTGCTTCACGTGCAAAACATGGTGCTCGACAACTGCCTCTCGACCATCAAGCACGAGACGGTGTATTACCCCAACCGCATCAAGCAAATCATCGCCCGCCTGAACGGTGCTTCCCAGCCGCTCGCACCCGAGGAAGAGAGGGAATCCGTGCGAATGATGACCGAGTTGATCGAATACTACAAAGGCATTTTCACCATCCTCAGCTCCTGTGCCTCGCGTCAGCTTGAGGAAGTTACCTTCCGTCGCGGCTCCATTGGCGTGGGCGAATTGATGGAGGCGGCCACCAAGTACTTCAGGAAGTTGGCCAAGCGCGACAAGTCTGCCATTGACCTGACGGCCGAGCCTATCGACGCGAAGGTGACGGGCGACTTCAACCTGCTCTGCTTCCTGCTGGAGAATCTCATCGACGAGGCCCTCACCGTCGACGCTCCCGGCGCCTTGCTCCTTCAGGCCCGCGAAGAGGAAGACTATGTGCGTTTCCTCTTCACCGACACCCGGCGGGACAGGGCGCGCGAAGAGCTGAACCGCCTCTTCTATCCCAGCCTTTCGCGCATGACCGCCAGCGACAAAGGCCAGCTGCAAGGCACCGAGTACCTGGTGTGCAAGCAGATCATCCGCGACCACGACGAGTTCGCCGGCCGTCGCGGCTGTCGCATCAACGCCGAACCCGCCCCCGACGGTGGCTTCACGGTGTACTTCACCGTGCCTGTGGTGAAGCGGAAAGGGTCTCTGAATATCGGATAAATACCGTAATCTTGCCGATTAGGCACTAAGTCACTACTTCACCCGCTTTCCCCATACGGAGCGGCCGTGGCTGTCGAGGCCGGTGAAGAGGACGGTGTCCTGCTCCTTCTCCCAGTCGTGTCCGGCGAATACGACGAGGTCGGTCACCGTCTCGCCGCCAGGCAGGCTGACGGTGAGTGCCTGACGCTTTTCGTCAAAACTCCAGCTGCCGTTCTCGACGAGGGTAAGGAGGGTGGAGACGTTGCACTCCTCGCCTTGCAGCTCACCCTCGCCGTGGAGCACCTGTCCGGCCTCGGTCTGCCGTTCGTGCAGCGGTTCGCGGACGCGTATGATTTCCCAGTCGCCTACGAGGTCCCTGGTACGGAACGTGCGTTCGGGCGTGCCGGCATAACGCTCGGGCGAGACGGCGCACCACCCGTTGGGGAGGAAGAAGAGCTGGCGCACGTGGAGCACCATCTGCTGGTTCTGTGGCGAGAGGCGCGCCTGGTGCGCCATGAAGTAGCGCCCGCCATCGGCCTGGAACACGCAGCAATGGCCCGTGCCCGCCCATCCGGGATGGCCGGCGAAGCGGTAGGGGGCGGTGAGGATGGGGAAGTTGTTGGTGGTGTCGCGCAAGGCTTGGCCGGTGAAGTCGGTGAAGTCGTCGGGAGCCATCGCCGAGCGTCCCACGCGTACGTTGTACGTCGTCATCAGCGGGTCGTAGGAGGTGAAGAGGTAGTACTGGCGGGTCTCGGGGAGGAAGAAGATCTCGGGCGCCTCGAGGTTATCCTTGCGGTAGTTGGCGCGTCGGGCGGTGAGGTGTCCCAGGTCGCCGGGACGCAGGGTGAGTCCCGTCTCGGGGTTCAGCTCCACGCAGTATAGTCCGCCGAAGTACGAGCCGTAGTGCATCCACCAGCGTCCCGTCTCGGGGTCGTCGATCACGCTGGGGTCGATGGCGTTCATGGGCGTGGCGTCGTTGGTGCGCGCCACGCATCCCACCTGCGTCCACGGTCCTTCGGGAGAGGAGGCCTCAGCCAGTCCGAGGTACGACGCCTTGCGTCCGAAGGCCGACACGCAGTAGTAGAGCCGGTACTTATCGCCGTAGGGGATGATGTAGGGTGCCCAGATGTTGACGGCACCGTGTCCGTCGGCGTTGGCGCGCACCCATTCCACGGCCTCCTTGGGAATCTCGGGGAAAGCCCATCCCACGAACTCCCATTGCACGAGGTCCTTGCTGCGGCGCACCTGCACGAAGCCCGTCTTCATGGCCCGCTCGCTCTCGGTGGGCCGCCGGTTGTGGAAGATGGCGTCGGTGGAGTACATATAATAATAGTCGCCCAGCTTGCGGCACGAAGGGTCGTGCACGTTGTACGTGCCCCACTCTTTGTAGTGGTCCATGCCGGTGATGGCTGAGTAGTCGTCGGCCCAGGGATTGGGCGAGGGGGTGGGCGAGAAAGCCGGCGCTCCGCATCCGGCGAGGAGGCAGAGGACTGGAACGGCGAGCAAGCGCGTGATGCTGTTCATGATACGATGAGTAATTTATGGAGTTATTGATTCCGTTTCGTTTTCACCACAGATTACACAGATTCGCACAGATTGCTTTTATCGAGACCGCTTTATAGCCCAATTAGGGAATCTGTGCGAATCTGTGTAATCTGTGGTGAGTCTCTGTGGTGAAGCTCCGCGAAAATAAGCGCAAACCCTCCGCGAAAGGTGGACAAACGACCATAATTGGTGGACAGAGGCTTGTCCACCTTTTGTGGTCGATTGTCCACCTTTGGTCGCGAACAATCTCCTATATTCGCGGGTGAATGTGGCGGTGACGTGTGCCGCGACAGGCAGAGAATAAACGTTTTTAAAAGAATTTATCTTATTGTTTAACCATTAATATCTGTATTCATGAAAAAAGGAAAATGGATATCTTCCTGCATGATTCTTCTTCTTGCGACAGGAGCCTTGATCTTAGGTTCCTGTGGAGACTGGGGACAGATGGACCCGCCAGCGGGCAACCAGGTCTATCCCAAGTTGGTCAGACTGACTACCCTGAACTTCGAGGAAGCACCCGACCCCGAACAGATTCAGCTCAGCGCCTACACCGACGGTGAGGTGCCCGCCCAGGCGGTCGACGACAGCCTCGGCAACGTGCTCCACTTCAACGGGGGCTACGCGCGCATCTCCAATCCCGCGCAGACGGTGGCGTTGCAAAACGCCATCTCGCTCATCTTCTGGGTGAAGCAGTCCGAGAGCGACACAGAAGGGGCGCTCTTCTCGTTCGAGAACGCCGACGGCACGCAAAAACTCTATCTCACCGCCTCGGGAACGCTCTCGTTCACCGGCCCCGACGGCGCCTCGTACGACAACACGCTCGCCAATCCGCTCTTCGAGGCCGGAGAGCCTAAGTACGTGGGTGTCATCGTCTCCCTCACCGGCTATTCGGTGTACGTCAACGGGGAACTCGCGCTCCACGTGCCCGCCACGCCCGAGAACGAGGCCACCTTCGCCTCGATGGTGGCGTTCGCCAACACCGCACCTTATATATATATGGGGTACGGCAGCGGCACGCCGAACAAAGAGTTCTGGATGGACGACTTCTCCGTATGGCGCAACACCGTGACGGCCAAGGAACTTGCCGTGCCCACGATTGCCGACGAGCAATTCGTGCCGACCATCATCTTCGGCTCGACCAACCTGGATACGCCGTGGTGGACCATACATTCCGACCTGATGAAGGCTTCGGGCAATTGCGTCTTCCACTACCGCTTCAAGAACTTCACCCGCGGACAGAACAACTGGGAGAACTGGGTACTCGTGGTGACCAACGGAAAAGCCATCGGCGAGGACGGCGTGGCCGAATACTTAGTAATGCGCTCCGACGCTTACGGCTGGGGAACGTACTACACCGGCACCATGACCAGCGATTACAACTGGGACACCTTCGCGAGCGACATGAACGGAGCGACGGTAGACCTGACCGTGAAACGCGTAGGCACGCAGTTCACCATGACAGCCATCACCACCACGGCAAATGGAGCGGTATATACCTATACCTACGACGTGCCGGGATTCCCCACGGGCGACATGGGCGTATGCCTCACGCTCGAGTATTCGTATCTTGAGATCGATACGCAGAACACCTACATCGCCACGGCTTATCCGCAGGGCAGCAACGTCTTCGGCAACGCCGACAACACCAGCGGCTGGTGGTCGATGCACAGCCCGTTGCAGTCGTTCGACGAGAACGGCGCGGTGAACTACCAGTTCTACAACTACGGAAGCGGCGCCGGCAACTGGAACAACTGGGTGCTGGTGGTGACCAACGGCATAGCCATCGGCGGCAGCGGCGTGGCCGAGTACTTAGTGATGCGCTCCGACGCCTACGGCTGGGGAACCTATTACGCCACGGGCACGATGACCCACAACTTCAACTTCGATACCTTCATCGCCGATATGCAAGGAGCCTTCGTGGACCTGACGGTGAAACGCATCGGGACCCGCTTCGACATGATCGCCAAAATAACGACCACCACGGGGACGGTCTACGACTACACGTGGAGCCACCCGGAGTTCCCCACGGGGCCGATAGGTTTCTGCTTCACCGTCGACAGCAGTCACATGGAGTTCACCTCCATATCGACATCTTATCCGTTCATCAAAGGAAAATAAACATTTATCTAACATGAAAAGAAAGAAACATATATCGCAGTCCTTCCCGCTATTGGCGGGTTGGCTGCCTGTGTTCGTCCTCTTTATGCTGGGCACGTCGCTCTTCGCGCAGAACACGCAGCAGGTGAGCGGCACGGTACGCGACGCCATGGGCGAGGTGATAGGCGCCAGCGTGGTAGAGAAAGGCAACACCGGCAACGGTGTCATCACCGACCTGAACGGGCAGTTCACGTTGCGCGTGCCGACGAGCGCCACGCTGGTCATCTCCTACGTGGGCTACCGCACGCTGGAGGTGCCGCTGAACGGCCGCACCCACATCAGCGTCACGCTGGTCGAGGATTCGGAAACCCTCGAAGAGGTCGTGGTCGTTGGTTACGGCGCGCAGAAGAAAGAGAGCGTGGTGGGAGCCATCTCGCAGGTGTCGAGCAAGGAGTTGCTCAAGTCGCCCGCGGCCAATGTCTCCCAGGCCATCGCCGGTAAGATACCGGGCGTCATCACCACGCAGAACTCCGGTGCCCCGGGTGCCGACGACGTGCAGATCTACATCCGCGGTATCGCCACCTTCGCCGGCGACGGCCAGCCCCTGGTGCTGGTCGACGGCGTGGAGCGCAAGTTCTCGCAGATCGCGCCCGACGACATCGAGACCATCTCCGTGCTCAAGGACGCCTCGGCCACGGCCGTGTACGGTGTGCGTGGCGCCAACGGCGTGATGCTGATCACCACCAAGCGCGGACGCGAGCAGAAACCGGTGGTGAGCCTCACGGCCAACTTCCAACTGCAGTCGCCCACGCGCAAGGATACCTACCTCGATTCCTACAACTCCGTGATGCTGCTCGAGGAGGCGCTGGCCAACGACGGGCTGCCCTCGCAGTATTCCGCCTCGGACATCGACATGTTCCGCCGCTCCGTGGCGGGCGAGCTGACCGGTGTCGACGCGCTGCTCTATCCCAACGTCGACTGGTACGACGCCATCCTCAAAGGCTCCGCCCCGGCGCAACGCTACAACGTGAGCATACAGGGCGGCACCAAGCGCATGCGCTACTACGCCTCGGGCGAGTACTACAACCAGAATGGGTTGGTGCGCAACCTCAGCCAGGACCAGTACGGCAACAAGTCGACGCCAAGCTACCGCCGCTTCGCCTTCCGCGCCAACATGGACTTCTTCCTGAGCAAGTCGCTCACGCTCTCCGTCAACTTCGGCACGCGCTTCGAGGAGCGCAACGGACCGAACACCGACGAGCGGGCGGATTATAGCCAGACGTTCTACGAACTCAACCACACGCCGGGATGGTTATTCCCCATCTCGTACAGCGTGCAGGAGGGCGAGACCACGCGTACGCTCTACGCCGGTAGCTCGCAATACCAGGACAACATCGCCGCGCGCCTGGCCAAGGGCGGATACTACCGCGCCACGAACACCATCAACGAGACCAACTTCATCGTGGACTACAAGATGGACTGGCTCACCAAGGGACTGTCGGCCAAGGCGATGCTCTCGTTCGACTACGATTCGTACTACAAGCGGGCCTTCACCGCCAACTTCGCCACCTACGAGCTGAACGACCGCGCCAACTACCAGTCCATCTCGGCTTACAACCAGTTCAACGCCGACTCGGAGCTGGCCTACGCCGGCAACAACCAGACCACCACGTACAAGCTCTACATGGAGGCGCAGATCAACTACGCCCGCAAGTTCGGCAAGCACGACGTGACGGCCATGGTGCTCTACAACCAGAACGACTATCGCTACCAGGCCGACCTGGCCAAGCGTTACCAAGGCTTGGTGGGACGCGTCACCTACGGGTACGACGACCGTTACCTGGCCGAGTTCAACGCCGGATACAACGGCTCGGAGAACTTCATGAAAGGCCGCCGCTTCGGTTTCTTCCCCGCCTTCTCGGTGGGATGGCGAATCTCCAACGAGGAGTTCATGAAAGACATCACGTGGCTCAACAACCTCAAGCTGCGCGCCTCCTACGGTGAGGTCGGCAACGACGTCTACCGCGTCAACGGCGTGGACCAGCGCTTCCTCTACGAGCAGAAGTGGTCGCAGATCACCAACGACTACTACTTCGGCACCACCGGCTTCACCGGCATCTACGAGAGCCAATATCCCAACTACATGGTGACGTGGGAGCGTGCCAAGAAGTACAACGTCGGCCTCGAGTTCGGCCTGTGGGACGGCCTGCTCAGCGGTAGCGTGGACTACTTCTACGAGAAGCGGAACGACATTCTCACCTCCTACCTCACCCGTCCCGAATGGGTGGGCGTGGTGATGGCCGCCGGCAACCTCGGAAAGACGAAGAACTCCGGATACGAGATCGAGCTGAAGCACAACAACCGCATTGGCGAGGACTTCACCTACAACGTGGGCCTCACCTACTCGCACGCCCGCAACGAGATTCTCGACATGAACGAGCCGGAGCTGAAGACCGCCTACCGCAAGCAAGCCGGACATCCCATCTTCCAATACTTCGGATTGGTGAGCGAGGGATTCGTCACCTCCGCCGACCTGGCCAACCCCGACTTCCCCGTCTCCACCTTCGGCAACGTGCAGGTGGGCGACCTGAAGTACAAGGACATGAACCAGGACGGCTTCATCGACGCACGCGACGAGACCTTCATCGGCTACAGCAGTATCCCCGAGAACAGCTACGCCCTCTCCCTCGGCGCCAACTACAAAGGTTGGGGCGTGAGCGTGATGCTGCAAGGCGTGGATCACGTGAGCCGCCTATACGACGCCGACGCGCAGTTCGCCTTCCGTAGCGGAGGCAAGGTGAAGGAGCATCACCTCGGCCGCTGGAATCCCGCGTTGAGCGAGGCCGAGAACCTGGCTCGCGCCACCTACCCGTTGCTGCACTACGACAGCTACGGCAACCACAACCAGCGCGTCAACAGTTTCTTCCTCAAGAACGGCGCCTTCCTGCGACTGAAGAACGTGGAGCTGAGCTACACGCTGCCCCTGAAGTGGTCGCGCGTGGCGGGCATGAGCGAGTGCCGCTTCTACGTCAACGGCAACAACCTCGTGACCTGGGATCATCTCGACGGACTCATCGACCCCGAGAGCAACGGCTCCAACCGTTACCCCATCATGAAGACCGTGAACTTTGGTGTAAACGTTAAATTCTAAGCAGTCATGAAGAGATTAAAGAACAACATACTGTACGCCGCCATCGCGCTGGCCATCGCCAGCCCGGCGCTCACCTCGTGCGAGGACCTCTTCGGCGGATTCCTCGACAAGCAGCCCAGCAACGAGCTGACCGAGGAGCAGACCTTTAGCGACTGGAACACCGCCACCCAGTTCCACAACGATACCTACAACTTCCTGCGCCACGGCGCGGCGCGCGTGGGCAATACCTGGCTCGACTCGGCCACCGACCTCGGCGAGAACAGCTTCTCGGGAGGCACCAAGCTGTCGTTCAACATCGGCAACTACTACTCCGGCGACGGCTGGGCCGAGCTGACCGCCACCTGGGAGCACTACTACCGCGGTATCCGCAAGTGCAACATGGTGCTCGAGAAACTCGACGGCGTGCCCAAGAACCCGAGCGACAGCGACGCCGACTACGAGCGCAAGAAGATGAACATCAAGGCCGAGGCCCGCTTCTTCCGCGCCTACTTCTACTGGGAGATGTTCCTGCGCTACGGACCCATACCCATCGTCACCGAGGTGCTCGACCCCGACGGCGACCTGCTCACCGGCTACACCACACGCCCCACGGTGAAACAGTACGTGGTGGACTTCGTGATGAAGGAGCTGGCCGAGTGCGAGGCCGGACTGCGCGTCTACGACAAGGGCAGCACCGACGTCGAGATCAACACCAACCAGGGATACATCAACAAACCCATCGCCAGCGCCCTCTACTCGCGTATCGCCCTCTACATGGCCAGCCCGCGGTATAGCGGCGAGTCGGGCGTCACCTGGGGGCAAGCCCTGGCGGCCAGCCAGACGTTCATCGACACGTACGGCAGCCTGTACAGCCTCTACACGTCGGGCGACGCCACCAACAGCGCCTACACCTACGCCATCCTCAACACGGCGTACAACGGCGGCAACACGGAGACCATCTTCTTCCGCAACGACGTCACCCGCGGATGGAGCGCCATCTCCGTCGACACGCCCGTGGGCGAAGGCGGACGCGGCGGACTCTGCCCGTCGCAGAACCTCGTCGACATGTACGACATGGCCGACGGCTCGTCGCCCTTCGCGCAGTACGACGCCACCGGCGCGCCCGTCTACGGCGGCGGCGCCTCTGCGCCCGCCATCAACAGCGCCAGCGGATACAGCGACGCCGCGATGTGGGCCAACCGCGACCCGCGCCTCGCCTCCACCATCCTCTACCAGGGACAGCAATGGGGCAGCGGCGTGATCAACGTCATCAGCGGGCAGCGCGACAACCCCATCGGGAACGCCAACTCCACGCCCACCGGATACTACGTGCGCAAGTACATTCCCCAGAGCATACTCGACAACACCCATACGGGCACGGGATACCGCAACTGGATCTTCATGCGCTACGCCGAGGTGCTGCTCAACTACGCCGAGGCGATGAACGAAGTCTCCGGACCCGGCCAGGAGGTGTACGACGCCCTCGACCAGATCCGCCACCGCGCGGGCATCACCGGCAACGTGGCCGACCGCACGGACCTCGCCACGAAGGAGGCCATGCGCAACTTCATCCACAAGGAACGTACCGTGGAGCTTTGCTTCGAAGAGCATCGCCCCTGGGACGTACGTCGCTGGAACGTGGCGCGCGAGGCCCTCGCGCGTCCCATCTACGGCATCGACGTGACGGCCGCCGGCGCCATTGTCCGCAAGGTGTCGCAGCAACGCGTCTTCGAGGACAGGATGTACCTGTACCCCATCCCCGAAGCCGAGGAGTGGAAGACGAACATTGAGAATAACGAAGGTTGGTAATCCCCTTAAATCGAACAGAACATGTATACAAAGAACAAGAATAGAAGAAGCAAACCGGCGGGCCTGTCGCGGCTGCTGCTGGTATCGGCCTTGCTCTTCGCGATGGCCGGCCTGGCCCGGGCGCAAGAAGAACAGGTGTTGAGAGGACGCATCGTCGACACGGAAGGGAACCCCGTTCCCGGGGCGACGGTCAACGTCTCCGAATCGAGCCGCATCGCGCTCACCGACGCCGATGGTTACTTCAACCTCAAGGGAGTGAAGGCGGCCGACGAGCTGTACGTGAAGTGCGTGGGCTATTACGACAAGGATGTGGTGGCGGAGCTGAAGCCCGACTTCCAGGTGGTGCTGAAGCCCGAGCTTGACGACCACAGCTTCACCATGCCGCTGCCTTTCGGACGCAAGCAGGACCGGTTCATCACCGAGGCCACCTCCGTGGTGACGGGCGACGAGCTGAAGAAGCACCCCATCACCGTGTTGCAGAACGCCTTCACCTCGACGGTGACCGGCGTGGAGACCTACGAATGGTCGAGCGAGCCGGGATGGACGGAGTCGGCCATGTACATCCGCGGGCTGCGCACCATGAACGTCAACGCCCGCTCGCCGCTCATCATCGTCGACAACGTGGAGCGCGACCTCTCTTTCCTCGACGCTTTCCCCATCGAGAACATCACCATACTGAAGGACGCCGCCGCGGCGTCGATCTACGGCATGCGCGGAGCCAACGGAGCCATCATCGTCACCACCAAGCGCGGCACGCCGGGGCGTACCTCGATCGACTTCACGCAGGAGGTGGGATTCCAGACGCTGAGCAACCGCATGGAGGTGCAGAACTCCTACAACATGGCGCTCACCCGCAACCAGGTGCGCTACCTCAACGGACAGGACCCGCTCTACTCGGCCGACCAGATAGAGATGTATCGCCGCGCCACTTACGGCGGGCAGAAGCAACGCGGAGGCCTCTTCGGCGAGGTGTGGGGCGGCGAGCAGGCCGAGGAGACCGTGCCGGCGCTCGAGGGCCTGGACCGCTACCGTTACTTCAACACCAACTGGTTCGAGGAGCTGTACCGCGAGTCGGCGCCCATCTACCGCACCAACCTCACCGTGAGCGGCGGCAACAAGACGGCGCGCTACTTCGTGGCCTTCACCTACCTGCGCCAGGAGGGCATGTGGAACGACAAGTGGACGGAGTACAACCCCAACTTCAGCACGCAGCACGTGCTCAACCGCTACAACCTGCGCTCGAACATCGACATCGACGTGAACAAGTACCTCAACGTGTCGCTCGACCTTGGCGGACGTATCGACAACATCCACCAGCCGCTGCTCGGCGTGTTCGACCTCGTGACGTTCGGCGCCGTGGAGGCCAACCCCATGGAGCCGGTCTACACGCCCGGAGGATTGGTGTACGCCTCGAGCACGGCCAGCAACGCGGGACGCATGCTCGCCTCGTCGGGTATCAACATCAACCGCCGCCGCAACGTCTACAGTACGGTCAACGTCACGGGCGACCTCGGCGCGCTGGTGCCGGGACTGAAGGCCAACGCCATGATCAGCTTCGACTCCTACGAGACGTTCATGGCCCAGCAGTCCAACTCCATCAACTCGTACAACTACGACTATCTCAACGCCGACGTGACCGACGTCGACGGCTTCACCCTCACGCCCTTCACCACCTACACGGCGCTGACCAACCCCAGCACCACGCCGCGTGAGTACTACTACAACATCAACTTCAACGCCGGCCTGCACTACGACCGCACGTTCGGCAAGCACGCCGTCAGCGCGCGGGCGTTCATCCGCACCTACCAGGGGCTGACGCAGGGGTCGCAATCGTCGAGCCGCTTCATCTCCTACAACGGGCAGGCCACGTACGTGTACGACAACCGCTACATCGCCTCGGGCAACATCTCGCGCATGGGCAACGACAACTTCGCGCCCGGCGACCGTTTCGGCACCTTCTACGGCGGCTCCCTCGGATGGGTGGCCTCCAGCGAGCCGTGGCTGAAGCACGAGAACGTCAACCTGCTCAAGCTACGCCTCTCCTACGGACGGGCGGGACAGGCCAACACCGGCGCCGGACGCTATCCCTACCAGGGAACGTTCGCCTCGGGAGGCGGCTACAACTTCGGTACCTCGCAGTCGGCCGTGAACGGCTTCTACGAGAGCGCCGCCGGCAACCTGAACAGCAAGTGGGAGATTTCCGACATGGCCAACATCGGGCTTGACTTCGACTTCTTCGACCGCAAGCTGTACGGATCCGTCGACGTGTTCAAGGAGTGGCGCTCCAACATCCTCGTCACCCGCTCCACCGTGCCCGTGCTGCTGGGCGTCACCGCGCCGCAGGACTCTTACGGCAAGGCCGAGAGCAAGGGCTTCGAGGTGTCGCTCGGGCACGAGAACCGCGTGGGCGACTTCAAGTACCACATCCAGGGCATGGTGACGTGGAACACCAACAAGGTGACCGAGATGGACGAGCTGCCGCCCAACGTGCCCTGGCAGGCCAAGACGGGCAAGCGCATCTTCGACGGCACGGAGGTGGCCGCCCTGTACGAGGGCGCCTTCAACAACACCGTGGGCGGATGGAGCATCTACCGCTTCACCGAGTGGGCCAGCGACCCCGAGCGGATCGCCACCAGCCAGGCCGACGCCGTGGCCAACCCCAACAAGTATCCCTACAACACCTCGTCGGGTGGCGCCCAGCCGCTCGGAACGGCCGTGTTCCAGGACCTGAACGGCGACCGGCAGATCGACTCCAACGACATGATCCCCTCGGGATACACGCTCATCCCCGAGCTGATTCCGTCGCTCAACGTCGGCTTCGAGTACAAGGGCTTCGACGCCCGCGTGGTGCTCAACGCCTACCTCAACCGCTCGGTGTTCCTCTCGCCCGCCATCAGTTTCTCGGGATGGAGCAACATGGGTACGCACGAGGTCACCAAGGCCTGGGGATACTTCAACGACGACCCCACCGACCCGCGCAACGTCAACGCCGTCTATCCACGCCCCGTTTACGGAGGCTTCAACGCCATCGACAGCGACCGCGGCACCGGGACGTACAAGAACGACATCTGGGTGCGGAGCGGCGACTACCTCTCGCTGCGCAACATCGAGATCGGCTACTCGCTCCCCCGCCAGCTGCTGGCCAAGGTGAACCTCACCAAGTGCCGCTTCTACTTCAGCGGATACAACCTCGCCAACTGGAGCGACCTGCCCAGCGGGACCGACCCCGAGAAGCCCATGAGCTACTGCTGGTGGTATCCGAAGACGCGCTCTTTCTCGTTCGGCATCAACGTAGGATTCTAAAGAAACAACGAATATGAAGACATCATACAGAAATATCGCCATCGGCCTGCTGCTCATCGCGGCAGGCACCTCCTGCAGCGACTTTCTCGACAAGGAGGTAGACCTCTCCATGTCCGAGGACCAGGTGTTCAGCAGCAAGGAGAACACGCGCGGATTCCTCGCCAACATCTACACCAACCTGCCCGACGGATTCTCGGGCTACACCAACGGGCAGTTCCTCGGCGCCTCGCGCGACTGCATGACGGACAACGCCGTCTCCTTCTGGGACGTGCATTACTACAACAGCGTCCTCATCGACGCCTACAACGCCACCAACCACCCGTTCACCGGAATATTCTACAACAACAACGTGACGGCTATCCGCAAGACCAACCAGTTCCTCAAGAACGCACGCGAGAGCGTGGTGGGCAACGCCTCCGCCACGGGCGACGACAACCAGCTCTACAACCGCTACATGGCCGAGGCCAAGCTGCTGCGCGCGCTGTTCCACTTCGAGCTGATCGCGTGGTTCGGCGACTGCCCCATCATGGGTGAGGACGAGAACGGCGTGCCCATCGTCTTCGACCTCGGCAACGCCGGCGCCATGAACATGAGCCGCACGCCCGCCGCCGACGCCCTGAAGTGGGTGGCCGACCAATGCGACCAGGTGAAGGACGCCCTGCCGTTCCGCTACGAGAACGAGACCTCCAACTGGGGACGCGTCAACGGCGCCACGGCCTACGCCCTGAAGAGCCGCGCCCTCCTCTATCGCGCCTCGAAGCTGCACAATCCCTCGGGCGACGCCGGATGGTGGGGCGAGGCGGCCACGGCGGCCACCGAATTCATCACCCGCAACAACAGCCAGGCATATCCTTATCGCCTGTACGAGACGGGAAGCCCGCAGAGCGACTATTACGACTGCTTCGTCACCACGCCCTACAACAACAACGAGTTCATCCTCTGCCGCTCGGTGTGGAACACGCGTGAGATCGAGCTGTTCCTCGCCCCTTGCGGATTCGGCGGAACGGTGAACTCCACCGGACGTGTCAACCCCACGCAGAACCTCGTCGACAGCTACGAGACCATCAACGGCAAGCCCATCGACCAGGATGCCACCTACGACCCGCAGAATCCCTACGCCAACCGCGACCCGCGGCTCAACCAGACCATCCTGCACCAAGGATCCATCTGGGGCAACGCGTCGGCCGGTGAGGAGCGGGCCATCGACGTCACCAGCGGCACGGGCATCGACTACCAGGAGCTGCACGGCGGAACGCTCACGGGCTATTACAGCAAGAAGTTCCTCAACACCATGCCCTTCGGCGCCACCAACGTGCCCCTGTACCAGCACGCCTGGCCCATCTTCCGCTACGCCGAGGTGCTGCTCAACGCCGCCGAGGCCATCAACGAGTCCAGCGGACCGGCCAATGCCTACCAGTATGTCAACGCGGTGCGCGCCCGTGCGGGGATGCCCGCCTACTCGGGCATGAGCAAGGAGCAGCTGCGCGAGCGTATCCGCAACGAGCGCCGCATCGAGCTGAGCTTCGAGGACCATCGCTGGCACGACTCCCGCCGCTGGATGATCTACGGCGAGCAGACCTCGAGCAGCGAGACCGCCAAGCCCTACTACGCCCAGTACTACCACCTGTACGGCGTGACCGTCGACGCCTCGGGAGAATACTCCTACGGCCCGGCGCAGACGCGCAACACGCTGGTGTTCAACAGTCCGAAGAACTACTTCCTCCCGCTGGCCGATAGCGAGGTGAAGCGCGCCCCCAACCTCAAGCAGAACCCCGGATGGGAGCTAAGCGCCGCCGAGGAAGAGGAGGGGACAACGACCGAATAGTCTCAGGATGGCTTTGAAGCTTTTCGCCTAAAGGGGGAGGGTGTGTCATGACACGCCCTCCCTACGGCGAAAAGTGATGGCGAAATCGCGTGAATCTTGTCCCATCGCGGAACGATGATTACAAAATCGCGTGAATCTTGTCCCGTCGCGGAACGATGATTACAAAATCGCGTGAATCTTGTTTCTCCGCGGAACGATGATTACAAAATCGCGTGAATCTTGTTTCTCCGCGGAACGATGATTACAAAATCGCGTGAATCTTGTCCCGTCCGGAAACGATAGGTCGCGGAAGCGCGTGATTCTCGCTTCCCCAAAGCCCGAACGAACATCAAAAACTTTATCTGTATATGAAACGATATTGCTTTATTCTCCTGATCAGCTTCTCCATCGTCTCCCTCTTCGGGGCGTGCGGGGGAGGGGACGATCCCATACCCGATCCGACGCCGGTGAACCCCACACCCGAGCCTGATCCCGATCCGGACCCCGAAATCCCCGACTATCCGGAGCTTGACGCCTGGCGCGCGCCGACGTACGCCGACGATTACACGCCCCTGGCCTCGTGGAACAGCCGCGCGCAGTGGAACCTGGCCAACGTGCACGACCCCACCGTGATGCGCGCCGACGACGGCTATTACTATATGTACCAGACCGACGCCTCGTACAGCAACGCTCACTTGGGGCACGGACACTTCCACGGCCGCCGCAGCCGCGACCTCGTGAACTGGGAATACCGCGGCGCCACCATGCTCGAAGCGCCCGCCTGGGTGCTCGACTCGCTCAACGACATCCGCGCCCGTATGGACCTGCCCGCCGTGACCAATCCGCAATACGGCTACTGGGCGCCCGTGGCCCGCAACGTGGGCGGAGGCAAGTATCGCATGTACTACAGCATCGTGGTCAACAACTACATCAAGACCGGAGCGCCCACCAGCGCCGCCTTCGACAATTCGTGGACCGAGCGCGCCTTCATCGGCATGATGGAGACCGGCACGCCCGAGGTCAACTCCAGCTGGGTGGACAAGGGATACGTGGTCTGCTCCGCCTCCGACAAGGGACGCGACGACTGGACGCGTCCGAACCAGAACAATTGGGAGGGGTACTTCAAGTTCAACGCCATCGACCCCACGCTCACCATCACGCCCGAGGGCGAGCACTGGCTCACCTACGGCTCGTGGCACAGCGGATTCGCCACGCTCCAGCTCGACCCCGCCACGGGGCTGCCGCTCCAGAAGCCGGCCCTCAATCCGTGGAGCATCACCGACGCGTCGGGCTACGGCAAGCTGGTGGCCCGCCGAGGCGTCGGCCGCTGGCAAGCCTCCGAGGCACCCGAGGTGGTGTACAATCCCGAGACGCGGTACTACTACCTCTTCATGGCCTACGACGCGCTCGAAGTGCCGTACAACACCCGCGTGGCCCGCTCGCGCAATGTCGACGGACCTTACGTGGATATCAGCGGGGCCAACGCCATCGGCGCCAACGAGTTGCTCCCCGTGGTGACGCATCCCTACAAGTTCATGGAGGGACCGGGATGGGTGGGCATCGCCCATTGCTGCGTGTTCGACGACGGCGAGGGCAACTGGTACTACTCCTCGCAAGGACGCCTGCCGCATGACGTGCCGGGCATCAACGCCTCCAACGCCGTGATGATGGGGCACGTACGCGCCATCCTCTGGACGGCCGACGGATGGCCGCTCGTGATGCCCGAACGCTACGCCGCCGTGCCGCGAATGCCCATCGTGGAGGCCGAGCTGACAGGCGACTGGGAACACATCGACCTCTCGTACAGCTATGGCAACCAAAAAATGGCCGGCGTGATGACGCTTGGCGCCGACCACCGCGTCACCGCCGGAACCTGGTCGGGCAGCACGTGGAGCTACAACGCCGCGTCGCAGGTGCTCACCATCGGACAGCAACAACTTTACCTGGCGCGCGAGTGCGACTGGGAAGCTTCGCCACGCAAGCATACCATCGTCTACGCCGCCTACGGAACGAATAACAAAACGTATTGGGGAAAAAAGAAATGAAAACAACGCTCTTCCTTACCGCCCTTTGCGCCGCTTTCGCGTCGCTCGGAGCCTCCGCGCAGCAAACGCCTACGGTCGACATACGGGTCGACCCCGGCAAGCGTATCGCCACCGTCAGCACCAAGCTGAACGGCACCAACATCGAGGACCTCAACAACCAGACCAACGGGGGCGTCTTCAGCCAGCTCATCCATGGCGAGGCGTTCGAGGAGAATATCGATATCGACTTCCTCGGCCTACCCGTCGAGGACTACGTCAAGGTGTACGTCGTGCTCGACGAGATGCGACGCCCGCACTTCCTCTCGCAGGCCAACATCTACAACCGCATCGCCTGGAACAACCTCACGGAGCGGTACGACTTCAACTCGAAGGACATCTACGGCACCCTCACGCCCCCGCGCTGGGGCAACCGGCCGCCGCGTCCCATACGCCCCGACACCATCGGGCCGCTCGTGTTCCACGGACGGTTCATGGTGTACGACAGCATCCCCGCCGGTATCCGCCAGGAGCTGGCGCGGCGCATCGACGGCGACGCGCAGGTGAGCCGCTACTGGACCAAGGTGGCCGACGCCGGCGCGAGGGTCACCTACACGCTGCCCCGCGACGGACAGGCCTACATGGGCCGGCAGGACCAGCTGATCAGCTACGTCGGCGGATCGGGCGAGGCGGGTATCACTAACGCCGGACTGAATAAGCAAGGCATCAACCTCGAGGCGGACAAGCCCTACGAAGGCGTCCTCCGCCTCCGGGCCTCCGGGCCGACCACCGTCTACCTCTCGCTCCGCGACGAGGCGGGACGGATGCTGGCCGAGAAGTCGTACCCGCTGGCCGGCGACGGCTCGTGGGAGCGGCTGGAGTTCGACCTCACCCCATCGGCCACGGCCGTCCGCGGACGCTTCGGCATCACGCTCAAGGCACCGGGCACGCTCAGGCTGGGCTACGCCTTCATGCAGCCGGGCGAGTGGGGCAGGGTGGACGGGCTGCCCGTGCGCAAGATGTTCATCGACGCGCTGAAGCGGCAAGGCATCACCGTCATCAGGTACAACGGCTCGATGGTCGACGTGGGCGCCGACACCTACCAGTATCGCTGGAAGAAGATGATCGGGCCGGTCGACGAGCGCCGTGTGGTGTTCCGCAGCGGGTTCAACCCCTACGCCACGCATAGCTTCGGCGTCGAGGAACTCTGCAAGGTGGCCGAGGCGTTCGACGCCGAGAAAATCATCGGCCTGAGCATGGACGAGACGGCCGAGGACATCAGCGACTTCGTGGAATACATGAACGGCGACGCCACCACCGAATGGGGAGCCATCCGCGCCCGCAACGGACATCCCGCGCCCTACGGCGTGAAGTATATCCAGGTGGACAACGAGCGGCATCTCGACCGCGGATACCTGGAGTGCATGAAGAAGTTCGCCGAGGCGGCCTGGAAAGTCGACCCCGAAGTGCGTATCGTGGCCTCGCTCAACATCGGCACCCGCGAGGGAAGCTACACCCGCGGCACGGAGGAGTACCGGCTGGCGCACGAGCTGTTCGGCTGGTTCATCGGCAAGGGACAGGCCGCCAAGATGGTGTGGGACCCGCATTATAGCGGCGCGGTGCGCTTCGCCGACCATCCCCGCTTCACCCAGGAGATGGGCATCGACCTGCAGACGGAGCTGGAGCGCGACTATCCCGGGCATCGCCTCACCCTCACGCCCATGGAGGAGAACGGAAGCCGTTGCGACTGGGACCGCGGACTGGCGCACGCCCACAACTGGAACACGCTGCAACGGTACGGCGACCACTTCCTCTTCCTCGGCACGGCCAACACCTTCCAGCCCTATAAGCAGGACTATATGTGGAACCAGGGACGCGTGCACTACACCACCAACGACATCTGGTTCCAGCCGTCGGCCTACATCGACCAGCGCATGGTGACGGGATTCTTGCCCAACGTGGTGGAGGCCACCAGCAGCGCCGATTCCCTGCTCGACGTGACGGCGAAGATGAACCTCCGCGGCGACACCCTCGCGGTGATGGTGGTCAACCTCTCCGACGCCCCGCAAGCGGCCACCATCGACCTCGGCAACTTCCGCCCGTCGGGACGCGCCAACATCTGGACCATCGGCGACCGCGACCTCACCGCCTGGAACACCGTGGACGACCAGCAAGCCGTGGCGCCCACCGTGAAGGACGCACGCCTGCCCCTGCGAGGCGGCAAGGTGAGCTACACCTTCCCCCGCTACTCGTACACCATCCTGACGTGGAAAGCTCGCTAACCCGCGCCACTAATCACTAATCACTAATCACTAATCACTATTTTTCCCTCTCCAGCGTCAGCACCGTAATCTCCGGCCAAGCGCCGAAACGGAACGGAAGGCCTACATAGCCTATGCCGATGTTGACGTAGAGGGCTCGCTCCCCTTCGCGGTACATGCCTCCCCATTCGGGATAAATGTACTTCGAGGGGGAGTAGTTGTTTATCTTGAGTTGCATGGCGTGGGTGTGTCCGGCGAGCATGAGGTCGATATCCGTTTGCGGGAGCACGGCCCGTCGCCAGTGCGTGGGGTTGTGGCTCATCAGGATGCGGAAGAGGCCCCGCGTACCTTCGGTGGCGCGCGGGAGGTCGGCGTGCCGCGAGAATGGCGGCTCGCCGTCGTTGCCTACGCCTACGAGGGCGATGCTGTCGTTGCCTCGCCGCAGGATGGCGTGCGCGTTGTCGAGCAACGTCCATCCCATGTCGGCTTCCCGTTGTTTCAGGCTGTCGAGGTTGTCGGCCAGGGCTTGCTCGCTGGGCCAATGGAAGTAGGTGCCGTAGTCGTGGTTGCCCAGCACGGAGTAGACGCCGTCCTTGGCTTTTAGCCGGGCGAGTATGGGGGCGAAGCCGTCCAGCTCGATGGCCCGGTGGTTGATGAGGTCGCCGGTGAAGAGGATGAGGTCGGGCCGTTGCTCATTGACCATATCCACCATCCGCCGCACGACTTCGGGCTGTCCGGCCCAGCTGCCGACGTGTATGTCCGACAGCTGCACGACGCGATAGCCGTCGAACGCCCGCGGCAGTCGCGCGGAAGCGTAGCTCACCTGTTTCACCTCGAAGCGCGTGCGCCCCACGAACGAGCCGTAGAGCACGGCGGCGGCCAGCAGCGTGGCCAGCGTCAGCCCCACGGCCGTGAACGGCGCCCGCGGCCAGCGCAGCCAGCGGTGAAACGGCGCGCCGATGAGGGCGCAGAGGGCGAGCACCAGCTTCGGGGCCGCGCAGACGAAGAAGAAGATGGCGAACCAGCCCACGGCCTGCGGATGTCCCACGGCAAGGCCGCGGTCGCCGAAGTAGACCAGGTCGAGCAGCCCCGCGGTGAGCGACGCGGTGGGCAGCCAATAGAGCGTCCTCCACCATTTGTTCCGCGTCCGCGGAGTGATGTACCTGAAGAAGAGATAGAGGTCGGGCAGGATGAGGAGTACGAGCAGGACGATGAATACGCGTTGTAGCATGGGGTGGGTTACGTTTCTTCTTTGCGGGTAACGATTGGGTTATTGCAGATTCCCCGCCAGAAACTTCCGCGTCTCGGCCACGCTCATGCCTCGGCGGCGGGCGTAGTCCTCGAGTTGGTCGTCGCCGATCTTGCCTACGGCGAAGTAGTTGGCGGCGGGGTGGGCGAACATGAGTCCGGAGACGGAGGCGTGGGGTATCATCATGCCGTTGGGGGTGAGGGCGACGCCTATGCGGCTCATGTCGAGCAGCTCGTCGAGGAGGAAGTTCACCGATTGGTCGGGTAGGGAGGGGTAGCCCACGGCGGGGCGGATGCCTTGGTATTTCTCGCCGAGGAGGTCGGCCACGGTGAGGTTTTCGTCCTTGGCGTATCCCCAGTGCGTCTTGCGTACCTCCTCGTGCATCTTCTCGGTGCAGGCCTCGGCCAGACGGTCGGACAGGGTTTGCGCGAGCAGGTGCTTGTAGGGGTCGTCGGCGTAGAGTTGCTCCATCTCGGCGTCGATGGAGGCGACGAAGGCGCCTATCGTGTCGGGCTGGCCCATGTCGGCTGGGCGGATGAAGTCGCTGAGGCAGAAGAAGGGACTTCCGTCGCGGTGGGGCGTCTGCTGGCGGAGGAGGGGGAAGGTGGTCGCGCTGCCGTCGGGGCGGCGTATCAGCAGGTTGTCGCCGTCGGCGTTGGCCTCGAAGAGTTGGAAGAGTGCCCTCGTCCGGTAGTCGCGGTCGAGGAGGTCGATCATGCGGTTGGCCTCCTTGAAGAGCTGCATGGCCTCGGCGGCCTTGCTCCGCTCTTCCTCGGCGAAGGTGGTGAGCCAGGTGGCCCGGCAGCCGTCGCAGCCGTGTATGCCGGCTATGGTGGCGAAGCGTGGCTGGAATCCCCAGGCGTGGAAGAAGTATATCCAGTTGATGTAGGGGGCCACGTCGTGTATCTTGTATGTCAGTATCATGCGATGTCTTTTGTTTGGTGGAAAATGTGAGGGGGGTGTTAATGGTCGAAGGCCAGCTCCTGTCCGCGGCAGGTGTCGTCGACGTTGCCCGCGGCGTAGGCGGTGTTGCCGTTGACGAATGTCCGCTCTACCGTCCAGTGGAAGGTGCGTCCTTCGTACGGACTCCATCCGCATTTGCTCAGCACTTGGTCGGCGGTGAGCGTCCAGGGCGATCCACCGGGCCGTACGAGGACGAGGTCGGCCTGGTATCCCTCGCGGACGAATCCTCGCCGCTGTATGCCGTACATCAGGGCGGGGGCGTGCGCCATCTTCTCGACGACCTTCTCGACGCTGAACAGGTTGAGCATGGCTACGAGCGAGAACTGCACGGAGGGCATGCCCGAGGCTGCCTTGAAGGGTCCGCCCTCCTTGTCGGCGAGCAGGTGTGGGGCGTGGTCGGTGGCTATGCTGTCAACGCGTCCGCTGTCGACGGCCGCACGCAGCGCCTCCCGGTCTTCGGTGCTTTTTATGGCGGGGTTGCACTTGATGCGCGCGCCGAAGGTGGAATAGTCGTAGTCGTCGAAGATGAGGTGGGGGACGCAGACTTCGGCGGTGATTCGTTTCCGGGCGAGGGGGGCGTCGGAGAAAAGCTCGAGTTCGCGGGCTGTGGAGATGTGCATGATATGCAGCCTCGCCCCGGCCTCTTGGGCCAGCCGTACGGCCAGTTCGGACGAGAGGTAGCACGCCTCGTCAGAGCGGATGACGGAGTGGAAGAACATTTCGAGATCTTCTTCGGTGTAGCGCGGGTCGAATACGTCGATGTACTCCTTCCTGACGTATTCGGTGTTCTCGCGGATGGTGTTCTGGTCCTCGCAGTGGGCGGCGATGAGGAGGTCGGTGCCTCCGAAGATGCGCCGCAGGCTTTCGATGCGGTCCACCAGCATGTCGCCCGTGCTGGCTCCCATGAAGAGCTTCACGCCGCACACCCGTCGCTTGTCGAGCAGCGGGAAGAGGTCGTAGTTCTGGTTGGTGGCGCCGAAGTAGGCCGAGTAGTTCACTACCGAACGCTCGGCCATGAGCGCCATCTTCCGCTCCCACGCCTCGAGGGTGATGGTCTGCGGGCTGGTGTTGGGCATGTCCATGATGGAGGTGACGCCTCCGGCGGCGGCGGCCCGGCTCTCCGTGGCGATGTCGCCTTTCCGGGTCATTCCCGGCTCGCGGAAGTGGACGTGCTCGTCGATGGCTCCAGGCAGGAGATACTGTCCGGTGGCGTCGATCACTTCGTCGAATGGGGATTCGTCGGGCGTCTGCCCGCTCGGCCAGATCCGGGCGACGCGCTCTCCCTCGATGAGGAGCGCGACGGCCCGTCGCTCTCCCTCGTTCACTAACGTGGCATTCTTGATGAGTGTACTTTTCATTTTTTTTGTGGATATTTGCGGAACCAGCTGTCTATTTTCAACTTGATGACGCCGAGCATGGCCTCACCGAATATGCTGCTATCCATCTTCGACTCGCCAAGCTTGCGGTTGATGAAGATGACGGGTACCTCGACGACGCTGAACCCGCATTTGTAGGCGGTGAACTTCATCTCGATCTGGAAGGCGTATCCTTTGAAGCGGATGCGCGCGAGGTCCATCGTCTCGAGTACCTGCCGGCGGTAGCAGACGAATCCGGCGGTGGTGTCGTGCACGGGTATGCCGGTGATGAGGCGGACATACTTGGAGGCGAAGTACGACATGAGCACGCGCCCCATGGGCCAGTCTACCACGTTGACGCCGCTCACGTAGCGTGAGCCGATGGCGAGGTCGGCGCCTTGTTCGGCGCAGGCCCGGTAGAGCTTGAGGAGGTCTTTGGGCTTGTGGCTGAAGTCGGCGTCCATCTCGAAGATGTATTCGTACGCGCGCCGGAGCGCCCACTCGAAGCCGGCGATGTAGGCCGTGCCCAGCCCTTGCTTGCCCGCACGCTCGAGCAGGAAGAGCCGCTCGGGAAATTCCTCGCGTAGCGTGCCGACGATGGAGGCGGTGCCGTCGGGTGAGCCATCGTCGATGACCAGTATATGGAATGTCCGGGGTAGTCCGAAGACGACCCGGATGATTTTCTCGATGTTCTCCCGTTCGTTGTAGGTAGGGATAATGACGATGCTGTCCGCTGTTTGCATAAGGGTGTTTTGAGTTATGGGAAACAAAGGTAACTGTTTTCCGTTTGCAAACGCGGAGACTAAGGATTATTTAACGGAACTTTTTATCGCGAGAGTACGATGGAGCCATGCTTCGAGACTTCCGCACGTGCTTATTTCCACTTTCGAAAACGAAAGGCTCCACAAACAGCGTTTCTCCCGGAAAATCGGATGGGGAAATCAGCGGCCCGAAACGTCCATGCGGTTTCGCGCGACTTCAACTTTTTTGCCGTATAAGGCGCACCCTATTCTATCTTTTCGTATTTTCGCGCCAGATTATCTTTCACGCAATGGATAAGGAAGCTACATATAACTTGCTGAACGGCATCAACAGCCCCGAGGACTTGCGTCGCCTGAGCGTGGAGCAGTTACCCGAGCTATGCGACGAGCTGCGGCAAGACATCATCAAGGAACTTAGCTGCAACCCGGGGCATTTCGCCGCCAGCCTGGGAACGGTGGAACTCACCGTAGCCCTGCACTACGTGTACGACACGCCGTACGACCGAATCGTGTGGGATGTGGGTCACCAGGCCTACGGACATAAGATTCTCACCGGGCGCCGACAGACTTTCTGCACCAACCGCAAGCTGGACGGCATACGGCCTTTCCCCTCGCCCGACGAGAGCGAGTACGACACCTTCACCTGCGGGCATGCCTCCAACTCCATCTCGGCCGCCCTCGGCATGGCCGTGGCGGCGGAGCTGAACGGCGAGAAGGACCGGCACGTGGTGGCCGTCATCGGCGACGGCTCGATGAGCGGGGGACTGGCCTTCGAGGGGCTGAACAACGCCTCCGCCACGCCCAACAACATACTCATCGTACTCAACGACAACGACATCTCCATCGACCGCAGCGTGGGAGGCATGAAGCAATACCTCTTCAACCTCACCACTTCCGTGCCCTACAACCGGCTACGCTTCGGAGCCGCGCGCATACTCTACAAGTTCGGTTTCCTCGACGAGGAACGCCGCAAGGCGCTCATCCGCCTGGGCAACAGCCTGAAGTCCATGGCCGCCCAGCAGCAGAACGTGTTCGAGGGGATGAATATACGCTACTTCGGACCTATCGAAGGGCACGACGTGAAGAATCTTACCCGCGTGCTGCGCGACATCAAGGAGATGCGCGGACCCAAGATTCTGCACCTGCACACCGTGAAGGGTAAAGGATTCACCCCCGCCGAGGAGCACGCCACCGAGTGGCACGCCCCCGGACGGTTCAACCCCGAGACGGGCGAGCGCCTGCTGCCCAACACCGACGGCCTGCCGCCCCTCTTCCAGGAGGTGTTCGGCCATACGCTGCTCGAGCTGGCCGAGGCCAACCCCAAGATCGTGGGCGTCACTCCCGCCATGCCTACCGGATGCTCCATGAACATACTGATGGAGAAGATGCCCCAGAGGGCTTTCGACGTGGGCATCGCCGAGGGGCACGCCGTCACCTTCTCGGGAGGCATGGCCAAGGAGGGCCTGCAGCCGTTCTGCAACATCTACTCCTCGTTCATGCAACGGGCTTACGACAACATCATCCACGACGTGGCCATACAGCGGCTGCCCGTGGTGCTCTGCCTCGACCGCGCCGGGCTGGTGGGTGAGGATGGACCCACGCACCATGGCGCGTTCGACATGGCTTTCCTCCGCCCCATTCCCAACCTCACCATCGCCTCGCCCATCGACGAGCACGAGCTGAGGTGCCTGATGTACACCGCGCAGCTGCCCGGCAAGGGAACCTTCGTCATCCGTTACCCGCGCGGACGGGGCGTGCTGGCCGACTGGCGATGCCCCCTCAAGGAGCTGCCCGTGGGCAAGGGGCGCAAGCTGAGGGAAGGGACGGACATCGCCGTCGTCACCATCGGACCTATCGGCAACGTGGCCGCACGGGCCATCGAGCGGGCCGGACGCGAGCGCGGACTATCCGTGGCCCACTACGACCTGCGATTCCTCAAGCCCCTCGACGAGGAGATGCTCCACGAGGTGGGACGCGCCTACGGGCGGGTGCTCACCGTCGAGGACGGCGTCGCCGAGGGAGGCATGGGCAGCGCCGTGCTCGAGTTCATGGCCGACCACGGCTATACACCCGTTGTCCGCCGCGTAGGCCTGCCCGACCAATTCGTGCGGCACGGCACGGTGGAGCAGCTCTACCACCTCTGCGGCATGGACGAAGAGGGCATATTCAATGAGTTGACAAAGATATGAAGATCATCATCGCCGGTGCCGGCAACGTAGGCACACACCTGGCCAAGCTGCTGTCGCGGGAGAAGCAGGACATCATCCTCATGGACGACGACGAGGAGAAGCTGAGCGCCCTCGGCTCCAACTTTGACCTCCTCACCGTCACCGCCTCGCCATCGTCCATCTCCGGACTGAGGGAAGTGGGCATCAAGGAGGCCGACCTCTTCGTGGCCGTCACGCCCGACGAGAGCCGCAACATGACCGCCTGCATGCTCGCCACCAACCTCGGGGCGAAGAAGACCGTGGCCCGCATCGACAACTACGAATACCTGCTGCCCAAGAACAAGGAGTTCTTCCAGAAGCTGGGCGTGCACTCGCTCATCTATCCCGAGATGCTCGCCGCCAAGGAGATCGTCTCGTCCATGCGCATGAGCTGGGTGAGGCAGTGGTGGGAGTTTTGCGGGGGCGCGCTGCTGCTCATCGGGGCCAAGATGCGCGACACCGCCGAGGTGCTCGACATCCCCCTCCACCAGCTCGGCGCCATGCAGCTGCCCTACCACGTGGTGGCCATCAAGCGCGGCCTGGAGACCATCATCCCGCGGGGCGACGACATCATCAAGCTGGGCGACATCGTTTACTTCACCACCACACGCAAGTATATCCCCTACATCCGCAAGATTGCCGGCAAGGAGGACGAACCCGACGTGCGCAACGTCATGATCATGGGCGGAAGCCGAATCGCCGTGCGCACCGCCCAGTACGTGCCCGACTACATGCAGGTGAAGATCGTCGACAACGACATTAATCGCTGCAACCGCCTCACCGAGCTGCTCGACGACAAGACGCTCATCATCAACGGCGACGGACGCGACATGGATCTTCTCGTCGAGGAGGGACTGAAGAACACCGAGGCCTTCGTGGCCCTCACCGGCAATTCCGAGACCAACATCCTGGCCTGCCTGGCCGCCAAGCGGATGGGTGTGGAGAAGACCGTGGCCGAAGTGGAGAACATCGACTATATCGGCATGGCCGAGAGCCTCGACATCGGCACGGTGATCAACAAGAAGCTTATCGCCGCCAGCCACATCTACCAGATGATGCTCGCCGCCGACGTCACCAACGTGAAGTGCCTTACCTTTGCCAACGCCGACGTGGCCGAGTTCACCGTGCCCGAGGGCGCGAAGGTGACCAAGCATCTCATCAAGGACCTCGGCCTGCCCAAGGGAACCACCATCGGCGGCATGATCCGCGACGGCGAGGGCGTGCTCGTGACGGGCAACACGCAGATCCGCCCCGGCGACCACGTGGTGGTGTTCTGCCTCAGCATGATGATCAAGAAGATCGAGAAATACTTCAACTGACCGACATTAAACAAGGGCACGCCACGCGATGATCAACTGGAAAATGATAATCCGCATCCTCGGATTCCTGCTGCTGATAGAGACTGCCATGCTGCTGTGCAGCGCCGCCGTGGCCTTTTACTACCGGGGCGACGACTTCCCGTACTTTTGCCTCTCGGCCGTCATCACCACCCTCGTCGCCATCGTGGCGCTCGTCTGGGGGCGCGGCGCCGACCGCTCGCTCAACCGGCGCGACGGATACCTCATCGTCACCGCCTCGTGGACGGCCTTCTCGCTCTTCGGCATGCTACCTTATTATATTGGGGGATATATCCCGAGTGTCACCGACGCCTTCTTCGAGACCATGTCGGGCTTCACCAGTACTGGCGCCACTATCCTCGACGACATCGAGGCGCTACCCCACGGCATCCTCTTCTGGCGGGCCATGACGCAATGGATCGGCGGCTTGGGCATCGTCTTTTTCACCATCGCCGTGCTCCCCATATTCGGCGTGGGAGGCCTGCAGGTGTTCGCCGCCGAGGCCAGCGGCCCCACGCACGACAAGGTGCATCCCCGCATCGGCGTCACCGCCAAGTGGATATGGAGCATCTACGCCGGGCTGACGGGGGCGCTCGTCGCCTTGCTCTGGCTGGGCGGCATGGACCTGTTCGACAGCGTATGCCACGCCTTCGCCACGACCAGCACGGGCGGCTTCTCCACCAAGCAAGACAGTATCGCCTTCTACCATTCGGCCTACATCGAATACGTCGTCATCCTCTTCATGTTCCTCTCGGGCATCAACTTTACGTTGCTGCTGACGCTCTTCCGCGGGAGGCTCAAGAAGTTCATCCACGACATCGAGCTGAAGCATTACTTCTTCGGCGTGTGTGCCTTTAGCCTCTTCATCGCCGCGTGGCTCTACTTCACCGGCTCGACGGGTGTTGAGGAGGCGTGGCGCAAGTCGCTCTTCCAGGTGGTCTCGTTGCAGACGTCGACGGGCTTCGCCACGTCCGACTTCATGGCGTGGCCTTCCATCCTGTGGGGCTGCCTCGTCATCGTGATGCTGGTGGGCGCGTGCGCGGGAAGCACCACGGGCGGCATCAAGTGGATTCGTATCGTGGTGCTGCTCAAGGTGGTGCGCAACGAGTTCAAGCACATCCTGCATCCCAACGCCGTGCTGCCCGTGCGGCTCAACAAGCAGGTCATCTCGCCCGCGGTGAAGTCGTCCGTGCTGGCCTTCACCTTTCTGTATATCTTCATCGCTATCGTCAGCGTCCTCCTCATGATGGGGATGGGCGTAGGCCCGATGGAATCGCTGGGCACGGTGGTGTCGGCCATCGGCAACATGGGGCCGGGCCTTGGATCCTGCGGTCCCGCCTATTCGTGGAGCGGCTTGTCCGACGCCGCCACGTGGCTCCTCTCTTTCCTCATGATGCTGGGCCGCCTGGAGCTGTTCACCGTGTTGCTGCTCTTCACTTCGTCGTTCTGGAAGAAGCGGTGAGCGCGGAATAGAGCGCGGAGAAGTTAGGAGATGCGGAGATAAATGAATATCTTTGCCCCGATAAATCATTAACACCGTGCTATATATGATTACTCAGGTCAGTATAGAGAATTTCAAGAAGCTGGAGAACATCTCTTTCTCCTTATCCTCTTCCGTGGTTATCGTCGGGCCAAACAATTCGGGCAAGTCGACAATCTTCCAGGCGTTGTGCCTGTGGGAGATAGGGGTGCGCAAGTTTATCGCCGCTCGCAAGAAAGAGGGCGATTACGTCACCATCAACCGGCGCGACCTGCTGAGTAGTCCCATTCTCGATACCCGTTACCTATGGAATGGGCAAAAGGTGACTACCGCTAATGGCAGAGGGCGGAAGCATATTCCCTTGATGGTCGAATTGCGGGGAGAAACGCGAGGACGGCCATGGGCTTGCAAAGTGGAGTTTCTGTTCGCCAACGCCGAATCGTTCTCGTGCAGGGTGTTGACAGGTTTGCCGGACATGAAGTGGCTCTATGAGCACGATGCGGGTATCCATTTCGGGTTCCTTCAACCCATGTCGGGTATCTCGACTTCGGAAGACAAGCTTACGCAAGGTTCTATCGATCGCAAGCTGGGCGAAGGAAGGACTGCCGAAGTGCTGCGCAACATTTGTTTTGAGATTCTATATCCCGAGCTGAAAGCCAATGAAACAGCCGACATGGAAGCGCGTTGGAAGAATCTGTGCAAGGTGGTCAAGGACCTGTTTGGTGTTACGCTGAAGAAGCCCGAACTTATCAAATCGACCGGATTGCTCCATTTGGACTATACGGAAGATGGGGTCACTTATGATATAGCCGCTGGGGGCAGAGGCTTCCAGCAGACGCTGTTGCTTTTCGCCTATATGTTCGCCAATCCTCATGCCATTCTGCTGCTCGACGAGCCTGACGCCCATCTCGAAGCCATCAGGCAAGGGGACGTTTTCCGGATGATTAACGAAGTGGCCGAGGATACAGGCACGCAAGTCATCATGGCCTCGCACTCGGAAGTGGTGTTGAACAGGGCGGCGACGACATCAAAAGCGATCGCTCTTATCGAGAACCGTGTGGTGGAGCTGAACGTCGCCACGGGCAGCCAGCCGTTGGGATATATCCGCAAGGCGCTAACGGATATTGGTTGGGACAAATATTATTTGGCTCGCTCCAAGGGGCACGTTTTATACCTTGAAGGTGATACCGATTTCAGGATGCTGCTGGGGTTTGCCAGCAGATTGCGGCACGAAGTGGAGCCTTTATTGCGAAAGGCCAACGTACAGTACACGTCGAACAACGTACCCAATGACGCCAACAAGAATTATGCGGCGCTTAAAGGCATATTTCCCGAATTGAATGGCTTGGCTCTCTTTGACAGGATCGAGAAGAATATCGCGGATATCAAGCCGTTGAAGATCATTTGTTGGCAAAGGCGGGAGTTGGAGAATTATTTCGCCCGTCCCGAATTGCTTTACAGACACGCGAAGCAGCTCGCCAATCCATACAGCCAATTCTCAGCGGAAGATTTGGAGCGGACAATGAGGGAGGTTGTGGCCGACTACACGCTACCGGCTTATTTGAAAGACAAGACGAACGATTGGTGGAACGACGCCAAGCTCTCCGACGAATGGCTCGACAAGATTTTCCCTGAATTCTATAAAAGATTGGGCATCCCGACAGGCGGAAACTTTAAGAGGGATTATTATCGCCTTATCGAGCTGATGGATAAGAACGATGTTCCCGCGGAAGTAAGGGAGAAGCTCGACACCATCCTCGAGTTGCTCAGAACGCCTCCGTCATGTTGAAGTAGAAGAGGTTCTGGCGGTTCTTCATGTTGCGGCCAAAGTCGAGGCGCACGTTCATGCGGGGCTGCACCTCTATGCGTAGGCCGATGCCGAGGTTGGGCAGCACGCCTTCGATCTTGCCGGGCGCGGGTCCCATGAATCCGCATCCCGCCCACGCGGCGTAGCCAACGTGGCTCAGCAGGCGCTTGAGGCGCGTGGCGCGGTCGTTGTTGACCATCTGCCGGTACTCTACGATGGCCACGTGCGAGGAGTTGTCGCGGTACTGCCCGTTGTAGTAACCGCGGAGGTCGAACGGCGTGCCGGTGAGGACGTGCTGGGTGAGAGGTACGTCGGCGAACACGTTACGGCTCTGCACTGTCCAGGCGACGACGCCTCGCCGTTTCACGCTCCTGTATTGCCGATAATCGAGTTCGAGGCGATAGAAATAATCCTGTCCGCCGAAGGCTTTGCCGTACATCACGCCCCTGAAGTCGAGGTACAGCCCGCGATAAGCGTTGGCGGGTATGTCGCGCGAGTCGTAGGTGAGTAGGAATCCGAGGCCCGCGTTGCGCCGGCTGTATCCGCGTTCTGTCCCTCCGGCGCCGATGTAGGCGTGGTCGGCCCGCATGCCTGCCGCGGGTTTGCTGACGCGGTCGTAGCTGAAGTCTATTTGCGGACCGGCAAAGAAGTCGCTCCGTCCCAGCCTGAAGAGGAACCACGGGTTGATCTGAAATCCGCTGTATCGGTACTGGCTGGTCGTCTTGCCGCGGGGATACTCCTTGTTGGTGTGGTAGCCGATGCCATAGTAGTTGTCTTGCGTGTTCTTGTAGGCGAACTTGCCAAAAATGCGAAAGCGGTCGCCGGGGAAGAAGAGCTGTGGCTTGGTGGAGAGGTTCAGTCCGCCCTTGAACTGCAGGGCGATGCCCATGGGCACCACGGAGCGCCGTAGCGTGGTGTCGGTGGGATCCATGCTGAATGTCATCAGGGCGCTTCCGCCTATAAGCAGGCCGAAGTCGGGCGTATAGGCCGGTCCGCCGAGGATGTTGTAGCGTAGGTTGCGCCTGGGCGTCTGTTCCTCGGGCGGCTCATACCTGGAGAGGGTGGAGAGGCTGTCGCCGACGGGTTGGGCCGTCGCCGGTATGTCGACGGATAGCAGGGCGGCGATGATGGGGAGGACGTATTTTCTCATAAAGCGCTCTTCTTTTGCACGTGGGTCGGTTTACGGATGGGTGAGCAAACGATCGGGACATATATGCGAAGAGGGCGTGCCAATAAGCATTGGCGCGCCCTCTTTGTTGTTGTCTTTGTAGTGGGTACGAGAATCGAACTCGTATTACATGCGTGAGAGGCATGTGTCCTAACCGTTAGACGAACCCACCGTAGTGTCTGGTGGCGGAAGCTGGGGGATTCGAACCCCCGGTACGGAGATCCCGTACGTCAGTTTAGCAAACTGGTGGTTTCAGCCACTCACCCAAACTTCCTTCCTCCTGCCCATCCCTTTCGGAATTGCGGTGCAAATATAGGGCGAAGTTTTGAAGTACGCAAACCTTTTCTAAAGATTTTTTTGGTAAATCTGCGGCCTATTTGCCAAACGCTTGGAATACAAAGAAATAGTATGTACCTTCGCGCACTCGAATTTTTATAAGAACAGGATATACAATGTCAACACAGAGTAACATAACTCCCGAAAGCATAGCCAGCGACCTTCGCTACCTCCAGCTGCTTTCGCGTAGCTTTCCTACCGTCGCCGAAGCGAGCACGGAAATCATCAATTTGGAGGCCATCCTCAACCTGCCGAAGGGCACCGAACATTTCCTCACCGACGTGCACGGCGAGTACGAAGCGTTCCAGCACGTGCTGAAGAACGCCTCGGGCAACGTGAAGCGGAAGGTGAACGAGATATTCGCCAATACCTTGCGCGACGCGGAGAGGAAAGAGCTTTGCACGCTTATCTATTACCCCGAGGAGAAGCTGCAACTTGTCAAGGCGAAGGAGACTGACCTGGACGACTGGTATCTCGTCACCCTCAACCAGCTGGTGAAGGTGTGCCAGAACGTGTCGTCGAAGTACACCCGATCCAAGGTCCGCAAGTCCCTGCCTGCCGAATTCTCGTACATCATACAGGAGCTGCTCCACGAATCGTCGGTCGACCCTAACAAGCACGCCTATATCGACGTGATATTCACCACTATCATCTCCACCCGGAGGGCCGACGACTTCATCGTCGCCCTGTGTAACCTCATCCAGCGGCTCATCATCGACTCACTGCACATCGTGGGCGACATCTACGACCGCGGCCCGGGGGCGCACATCATCATGGACACCCTGTGCGACTACCACAACTTCGACATACAGTGGGGCAACCACGACATCTTGTGGATGGGGGCGGCCTCGGGCAACGACAGCTGCATAGCGGGCGTGATCCGTATGGCCATGCGCTATGGCAACCTCGCCACACTCGAGGAGGGATATGGTATCAACCTCCTCCCGCTCGCCACCTTCGCCATGGAGACGTATGGCGACGACCCCTGCGACATCTTCGTGCCCAAGGTGAACCGCGACGACTTGATGATGGGCGAGAAGACACTCCGGCTCATCACCCAGATGCACAAGGCCATCACCATCATACAACTCAAGCTGGAGGCCGCTATCATCGACCGACGTCCCGACTTCGGCATGGCCGACCGCAAGCTGCTCCACCGCATCGACCGGCAAAAGGGCACGCTGGTGTACGGCGGCAAGGAGTATGCCTTGCGCGACACCAACTTCCCAACCGTCGACCCCGACGATCCCTATCGCCTCACCGACGAGGAGAGGGAGCTGGTGGACAAGCTGCACGCATCCTTCATGAACAGCGAGAAGCTGAAGAAGCATATCCGTTGCCTCTTCGCCCACGGGAGCATGTACCTCGTGGTCAACTCCAATCTCCTCTACCACGCTTCCGTTCCTCTCAACGAGGACGGAAGCTTCAAGCACGTCATGGTCGACGGCGGGGAGTACTGGGGACGGCGCCTCCTCGACAAGGCCGACCAGCTGACGCGCATCGCCTATTTTGGTGAGGCGGGCGACGAGGAGACCGAGTTCGCCAAGGACTACGTGTGGTACCTCTGGTGTGGAGCCGACGCCCCGCTGTTTGACAAG
Source organism: Mediterranea sp. (in: CFB group bacteria) (assembly GCA_031261785.1). Taxonomy (GTDB): domain Bacteria; phylum Bacteroidota; class Bacteroidia; order Bacteroidales; family Bacteroidaceae; genus Bacteroides. The sequence continues at coordinate 24,274 of JAISIZ010000046.1, read as the reverse complement.
GACAAAATGGCTACGTTCGAGCGCTACTTCGTGGCCGACAAGGAGCTGCACAAGGAAAAGAAGGGTTGCTACTACACGCTGCGCAACCAGGAGGAGGTATGCGACCGCATCCTCGATGAGTTTGGCGCCACGGGTCTGCACGCCCACATCATCAACGGACACGTGCCCGTGAAGACCATCAAGGGCGAACAGCCGACGAAGGCGGGCGGCAAGCTCTTTGTCATCGACGGAGGATTCTCCAAGGCCTACCAACCCGAGACGGGTATAGCCGGCTACACCCTCGTCTACCACTCCCGGGGTATGCAGCTGGTGCAACACGAGCCATTCCTTTCGCGCCAGAAGGCGATAGAGGAGGGACAGGACATCAAGTCCACCAACGTGGTGCTCGAGCTAAGCTCACAGCGCATGATGGTGAGCGATACCGACAAAGGAAAGGAACTGGAGACGCAAATCCAGGACCTGAAGAAGCTGCTGGTGGCCTATCGCATCGGCCTGATCAAGGAAAAGGGGGATAAAATTAGGAATTAGGAATTAAGAACTCAATTTTCGCAAGTATCCTATCGCAAAATGTCCATGCAGCCAGCGTGGGATGTTCGCGGTTCCGCGAAGCGTCCGTGCAGCCAGCGTGGGATGTTCGCGGCTCCGCGAAGCGTCCGTGCGGCCAGCGTGGGATGTTCGCGGCTCCGCGAAGTGTCCATGCAGCCAGCGTGGACGTTGAGCGGCCCATTCTTCATCCTTAATTCTCCCCTCCTTCTCCGCCGCCGCTGCCTTTCACGTCGTCGTTGGAGATGGAGCGCTCGGCTTTCTTCACGCCGGCTTTCAACTCACCGATACGGTAGCTCACGCTCACGCCGAAGCGGCGGCGGGGCTGCTTGTACCAGTTTTCGATGCTGAAGCCCGGCCCAGACATGTTGGATTCGCTGCGGGTGTACTTCGTGAGGAAGTTGCCGGCGAAGGCCGAGAGCGTGAGCCGCTTCTTGAGGAACGACTTGTTGACGCTCAGGTTGTAGTCGTAGAAGGAATTCGACTTGCCTTGCAGCGTCACCCATGGGGTCTGTCCCATGACGTTGAGGCTGAGACGCCAGTCGTGCTTGAACGATTGCTGCGCGCCGCCGTAGGCGAACACGCTCCAGCCGTGGTTTTGCAGGCCGTTGCCTCCTTTGAGCGAGGTGTATCCGCCGTAGAGGTTGAGATATATACGGGTGTTGGGTGAGGCGTTCCAGTTGACGTATCCGCTCAGGTTGAGGTTGCGGGTTTTGCCGATATTCTGGTAGGTGGTGTACAGCACGTCGGACCTGCCGGTGGGGTTCTGCAGGCCGGGTATGTCGTTGTCGTCAACCATGGTGGTGACCGACTCGATGGAATTGTTCACGAACGAGTAGCGGAGCGAGAAGTTGATGTTGAACTTCTGCGTGAAGTTGCTGTAGCTGAGATTGAAGGCATGGCTCTTCTCGTTGTTCAGCTCGGGGTTACCTTGTTGGATGTTCATCGGGTTGCTATCGTTGATATAGGGATTGAGGAAGTAGATACCCGGACGGTAGATGCGCAGGTTGTAGCCTAAGCGCAGGTTAGACATGTCGGTGAGCTTGTATCCCAGCGAGACGGAAGGTACGAAGTCGTCGAAATTCTTCTTGAAGTCCGCGCCCGGTCCGCGGAGATACTCCACGTCCTGTATGGTATGCTCGTAGCGCAATCCGGCCCGTCCGCTGATCTTCTTCACGCGGAGCGAGTATCCGGCGTAGGCGGCGAGGATGTCGTTCTGGTGCTTGTAGTGCGAGCTGCGTTGCTCGTCGAGCGCCTCTGGGCTTCCGTCGGGCTGCTTGTAGAGGTCGTTCTCCGACTTATTGTCGCGCATGATGTATTTGGCGCCCGCCTCCACGGTGTGGATCTTTCCGATGGGTGTGGTGTAGTCGGCCTGGAAGGTCTGCTCGGTGGTATTCTGCGAGCCGTCGGTACGCTGGTTGATGAGCGCCAAGATCTCCGTGTCCCAAAAAGGGTCGTAGTCGGTGCCTTTGTCGTAGACGTAGCTCCCGTCGCTGTTCTGCGGGCGGGTGTTGATCTTGTACGAGAGGGTGAACATGCGGTCCTTCACGGTGCGCGAGAGGCGTTGGTAGTCGATCCCTCCGTCGATGGAGTACCAGCTCGATTTGTTGCGGCTGTTCGTCAGGTAGCCGTATCCGCCATGCTCGAGTGAAGTGGTCACCGACTCGCCCGCGCTCTTGGAGCTGTTGTTGCCTCCCCAGAGTCCAAACGACATGCTGACGAGTCTTAGCGTGTCGATCTCGTAGCTGGCCTCGAGGCTGCCCGACTGGTAGCTACCGTCACCCTTGCTGTTGTTGGTCGACACCACGTCCTTGGTGATTTCAGCGCTTTCGAGATGCTGCGAACCTCCCGAGTAGCTGCGGGGTCCGTAGCGTTGGTTGTAGTAGTATCGCCCGCTCATGGTGAACTTGCCGCTCTTCACGGTGCCGAACAGTCCGCCGCCGGCTCCCGTGGTGGAGGCGTTGGCGCTGAAGGTGGCGGTGTATCCCTCCAGTCCGCTGCCCACGGTGACGATGTTGAGTATGCCTCCCACGCCCTCGGCGTCGTACTTCGGCCCGGGGTTGGTGATCACCTCGATGTGCTTGATGCTGTTGGCGGGCATGCTTTTTAGCACCTCGGTGGGGTTGTTGCTCATCATGTTGTTGGGCTTTCCGTTGACGTACACCTTGAAATTGCTGCTGCCGTTCACCTGTATGTTGTCTTCTCCGTCGACGGTGACGAGTGGCACTTTGCGAAGCATCTCGAGCACGGAGTTGGTCTGCGCGTCGGGGTCGTCCTGCACGTTGTACTCTATCTTGTCGATGTCGGCCTTCACCAAGGGCTTTTGCGCCACGATGTTCACCTCACCCAGCTCGTTGGAGGCGTCGGCGATGTTGAGGGTGCCGAGGTCGATCTCCTTGCTGTCGGGCTTGGCGCTGAAGGTGCGCACCACATCCTTCCTTCCTACGGAGGAGATGGTGATGACGAAGGTACCGCTGCCGTTGACCCGTTCGCGGAACTCACCCTTCTGCCCGGTGACGAACATCTTTACGGCTTTCGTCGGTGTCTCTTTCTTCGTGATCTTTACGGTGGCGTAGGGTTCTCCTTCGTGCGTGAGCGAATCGATCAATATCCCTTTGACATAGAACGACGACGAAGAGGTTGTGCTGTTGCTGTTTTGCGCTCCTGCCAGACTGGCGATGAGGAGAGCGACTAATAGGAGCGAATATTTCTTCATGTTATTGAACAATTAGTTCGTAAAATATGGATATGGGAATTTTAGAGCACGGATTTCACGGATTACGCTGTTTATCGCGGAGATCTGCGACAGCATAATCCGTGAAGTCCGTGCCTAAATAATGTCGGCAATTAGAGTACGGCCTCTACGGCGTCAAGGTTGCGTTGTATCTCTTCGTCGGTGAGCGTATAGTTGGTGAGGTCGCCCGCCAGGTATTTGTCGTACGAGGCCATGTCGATAAGTCCGTGTCCGGAGAGGTTGAAGAGGATGACCTTCTCCTCGCCCGTCTCGGCGCATTTCTTCGCCTCGTGGATGGTAGCGGCTATGGCGTGGCACGATTCGGGGGCGGGGATGATGCCCTCCATCTGCGCGAAGAGGCATCCCGCCTCGAACGATTCCAGCTGCTGGATGTCCACGGCTTCCATCAGTCCGTCCTTGTAGAGCTGCGAGACGATGGTTCCGGCGCCGTGGTAGCGCAGTCCGCCGGCGTGGATATGGGCCGGCTCGAAGTTGTGCCCCAACGTGTACATAGGGAGCAAGGGGGTGTAGCCCACCTCGTCGCCGAAGTCGTACTCGAACTTGCCGCGCGTGAGTTTGGGGCACGAAGCCGGTTCGGCGGCGATGAAGCGTATCTGTTTTCCTTCGAGAATCTTGTGCCGCATAAAGGGGAAGGCGAGGCCTCCGAAGTTGGATCCGCCTCCGAAGCAAGCGATGATCGTGTCGGGGTATTCGCCCGCCAGCTCCATTTGTTTCTCGGCCTCGAGGCCGATGATGGTCTGGTGCAGGGCTACGTGGTTGAGCACCGAGCCGAGCGTGTAGCGGCAGTTGGGTGTCTGCATCGCCAGTTCGACGGCCTCGGAGATGGCGGTGCCCAGCGAGCCTTGGTAGTTGGGATGCGCGGTGAGTATGTCTTTTCCCGCGCGGGTCGACATGGACGGCGACGCGGTGACTTGCGCGCCGAATGTCTGCATGATGCTCCTCCTGTAGGGTTTCTGCTCGTAGCTGATCTTCACCTGGTAGACGGCGGCCTCAAGGCCAAATACCTTGGCGGCGTAGGCGAGCGCGGCGCCCCATTGTCCGGCGCCCGTTTCGGTGGTGATGTTGGTGATGCCTTCCTGCTTGCAGTAGTAAGCCTGCGCCAGGGCGGAGTTAAGCTTGTGCGAGCCGATGGGGCTGACGCTCTCGTTCTTGAAGTAGATGTGTGCCGGTGTGCCAATGGCTTTTTCCAGGGCGTAGGCGCGTACGAGCGGCGTGCTGCGGTAGTATTTGTACATCTCGCGCACCTCTTCGGGGATCTCCACCCAAGTGGTGGTCTGGTCCAGCTCCTGGCGCGACAGCTCTTTGGCGAAAATGGGGTAGAGGTCTTCCGCTTTCAGCGGTTGTTTGGTGGCGGGATTGAGGGGCGGCAATGGCTTGTTCGCCATGTCGGCCTGGATGTTGTACCAATAACGTGGAATTTCTTCCTCGGGCAGCATGTATCGTTTCTGTTGCTTACTCATAATGTTTTCGGGTGTTAGCGGATTGTTATTTTTCGTGGCAAAAGTAGCCCTTTTGTTCGATACTACTATCTATTGGCTTGCAATATTCAGCTTTTTTATGAATGAAGAATCGTTGGAAATGAGGAATTAAGAATTAGGAATGAAGAATGGGCCGCGCATGGAGCGCGATAATCGGGATCTCTCCCTCTTTATCCGCGCTCCATGCGTGCGGCCCGTTCTTCATTCTTCATTCTCTATTTCCTCAGAACTGGAAGAATCGTTTCGCGTTGTTGTAGCTGATGTCTTCTACCATGCCGCGTACGCGTTCTATCTCCGAGGCGGGAATCTCGCCGTTCTCCACGTCGCGACCCAGGAGGTTGCAGAGCGTGCGTCGGAAGTATTCGTGGCGAGGGTAGGAGAGGAACGAGCGCGAATCGGTGAGCATGCCCACGAATCGGCTCAGCAGGCCGAGCACGGAGAGGGCGTTCATCTGCTTCTCCATGCCGTCTTTCTGGTCGAGGAACCACCAGCCGGAGCCGAACTGTATCTTTCCCGGCACGCTGCCGTCCTGGAAGTTGCCCAGCATGGTGGCGATTACTTCGTTGGCGCAGGGGTTGAGATTGTAGAGAATAGTCTTCGTCAGCTTACCCTCGCTGTTGAGGCGGTCGAGGAAGCGGGAGAGTGCCTTGGCGGTGTTGAACTCGCCGATGGAGTCGAAACCCGTGTCGGGGCCGAGCTGCTTGAACATCTTGGTGTTGTTGTTGCGGATGGCGCCGTAGTGGAACTGCTGCGTCCACCCTTTCTCCCAGTCCATCTCGCCGAAGAGCACGAGCATGGCCGACTTGAACTTCAGGATCTCCTCGCCGCTGAGCCGCGTGCCGCCATATACCTTATTATATATAGCCTTGATCTCGGCCTCGGTGTAATCCTCGGCGTAGAACTCCTCGATGCCGTGGTCGGACAGGCGGCAGCCTTGCTCGGCGAAGAAGTCGTGCCGACGGCGCAGGGCGGTCACGAGGTCGTCGAACGTCGAGATGCCGACGCCGCTCACCTCCGCCAGCTTCTCCACGTAGGCGCGGAAGTCGGCGGGTACCTCCACGGCCATCGCCTTGTCGGGTCGCCAGGTGGGGAGCATCTTGACCTCGAAGCCGCTCTGCCGCGTACGGACGTGATGCTCCAGCGTGTCGGCGGGATCGTCGGTGGTGCACACCACCTCCACGCGGTAGCGGCGCATCATGCCCTGGGCGGAGTATTCGGGTAGGGCGAGCTTGGCGTTGCACTCGTCGTAAATCTCACGGGCGGTGGAGGGGTTCAGTATCTTGTCGATGCCGAAGGCGGTCTTCAGCTCCAGGTGCGTCCAGTGGTAGAGCGGGTTGCGCAGGGTGTAGGGCACGGTCTCGGCCCACTTCTCGAACTTCTCCCAGTCGGTGGTGTCGCTGCCCGTGCAATAGCGTTCGTCCACGCCGTTGGTGCGCATGGCTCTCCACTTATAGTGGTCGCCTCCAAGCCAAATCTCGGTGAGCGACTTGAACTGGTGGTCGTCGGCCACCATCTGTGGGATGAGGTGGCAATGGTAATCGATGATGGGCATCTTGGCCGCATGATCGTGATACAACTCCCGCGCCGTCTCTGTTTGCAGCAGGAAGTTCTCGTCCATGAAGTTTCTCATTGGGGAATCTGATTTTTAAAATGTATCTATTCTTATTGTCTTTCGCTTATGCTTATATACGTCGCCTGCGGAGGCCGGCGCGGGCATAGGCTTTTGTTTTGCTTTTATTAACCGTTATCGCACACAAAAGTAGATAAATTACTCGCCGCGCCAAAATAATCACTATATTTGCGGCAATTATTTGAGATATTTAAGTTTTATAAATCCGAATCGCAATGAAAGCATTAAACAAACAAACGGCACCGAAGCCACAACGTACCGAACGTATCATCCAATTTGGAGAAGGCAACTTCCTCCGGGCGTTCGTCGACTGGATAGTCTATAACATGAACGAGAAAGCCGGATTCGACGGCAGCGTGGTGGTGGTGCAGCCCATCGAGAAAGGCATGGTCGACATGCTGAACGCGCAGGACGACCTCTACCACGTCAATCTCCAAGGACTCGACAAGGGGCAAGTGGTGAACAGCCTGACGCTCGTCGACGTCATCAGCCGGGCCATCAATCCCTATACCGAGCACGACGCTTTCGTACGCCTGGCCGAGCAGCCGGACATCCGCTTCGTCATCTCCAACACCACCGAGGCGGGCATCGCCTTCGACCCCGCTTGCCGCCTCGACGACGCGCCAGCCGCCTCTTACCCCGGCAAGCTCACCCAGCTACTCTACCATCGCTTCCGGACATTCGGGGGCGACCTGTCAAAAGGGCTTATCATCTTCCCCTGCGAGCTGATATTCCTCAATGGCCACCGGCTGAAGGAGACCATCTACCAGTACATCGAGCTGTGGCGGCTGGGCGACGAGTTCAAGGCGTGGTTCGAGCAGGCCTGCGGCGTGTACGCTACGCTGGTGGACCGCATCGTGCCGGGATTTCCTCGCAAGGAGATCGACGCCATCAAGCAGAAGCTGGGGTACGACGACAACCTCGTGGTGCAGGCCGAGATCTTCCACCTCTGGGTGATAGAGGCTCCGCAAGCCGTGGCCGAGGAGTTCCCTGCCGACCGTGCCGGGCTGAACGTGCTCTTCGTGCCCTCCGAGGCTCCCTACCACGAGCGGAAGGTGACGCTGCTCAACGGTCCGCATACGGTGCTCTCGCCCGTGGCCTACCTCTCGGGCGTGGACATCGTGCGCGACGCTTGCGAGCATCCCGTGATAGGGCGATACATCCACCAGGTGATGTACGACGAGCTGATGGCGACGCTCAACCTGCCGAAGGAGGAGCTGGAGCGGTTCGCCGGCGACGTGCTCGAGCGCTTCAAGAATCCTTTCGTGGACCATGCCGTGACCAGCATCATGCTCAACTCCTTCCCCAAATACCAGACGCGCGACCTGCCCGGGCTGAAAACGTTCCTCGCCCGCAAGGGAGAGCTGCCTCGTGGCCTCGTGCTCGGCCTGGCCGCCATCATTACCTATTATAAAGGGGGACGTCGCGCCGACGGCGCCGAGATCGCGCCCAACGACGCGCCCGAGATCATCGCCCTGCTCGCCGACCTCTGGGCCACCGCCGACACCGCCAAGGTAGCCCAAGGCGTATTGGCCGCCCAATTCATCTGGGGCGAGGACCTCAACCGGATTCCCGGCCTGACCGACGCCGTGAAAGCCGACCTCGACAGCATCGCCGAGAAAGGCATGCTCGAAGCGGTGAAGCAGATCTTGCCCGAATAGTCGATTCTTGAAAGAAAAGTCCGCGGGTCGTATTTGGGGGCAGTTCCACGAAGACGAAGTGCAGGCTGTCCGATCCGTTTCCCGTGGGGCGGCTTCACCATGCCCATAGAGAAGCTCGCGTCCCACAGGCATGGGACAACTGTCCCGTGCCCGCGGGACAACTGTCCCTCGCCCGTGGGAAAAAAGTCCCGTGCCCGCGGGACAGTTGTCCCGCTTAGGTGGGACTCCACGGACATGCGGGCGTATTTGAGGAGTGCGTACGGGAAGGGTTGGTGGATAGCCGTGGGCTTCGTATCCAGGAACGCTCGCAAGGAGATACGCTGTATCCATCGGTTAGACACGGACTTTCGGGCGTGAGCCAAAAAAAGTGGTCGCTTCGTTTTGAGAAACGAAAATAATGCCTACCTTTGCGCCACTGTTTCGCGAAGCGTCGCGAGGCGCTGGCGCGAAAGCAAAGCCGCGGTAGTAGCTCAGTTGGTAGAGCATCAGCTTCCCAAGCTGAGGGTCGCGAGTTCGAGCCTCGTTTACCGCTCTTCTTTTCTCCAGAAACGCTTATGGCGTTTAAAGCGGGATTCCTTAAATAAGGTGTCCCGCTTTTGTTTTAATCGAATGTTTTTGTAATTTTGCACCCTCAAAAACAGGGAGGTTTCCCGCAAGGCTTTAAACGGCTAATCGTGACGATAACATATATGAAGAATAAATTTACCGAATATTCGCAGTTCGACCTCTCGCAGGTGAACAAAGAGGTGCTGAAACAATGGGACGAGCGCCAAGTGTTCGACAAAAGTACCACGGAGCGCGACGGTTGCCCGTCGTTCGTGTTTTACGAGGGACCGCCCTCGGCCAACGGTATGCCGGGCATCCACCACGTGATGGCGCGCACCATCAAGGACATCTTCTGCCGATACAAGACGATGAAAGGCTTCCAGGTGAAACGGAAAGCCGGATGGGACACCCACGGACTGCCCGTGGAGCTGGGCGTGGAGAAGTCGCTGGGCATCACCAAGGAGGACATCGGCAAGAAAATATCGGTGGACGACTACAACCAAGCCTGCCGAAGGGAAGTCATGAAATACACCAAGGAGTGGGAAGACCTCACGCACAAGATGGGCTATTGGGTCGACATGAAGCATCCCTACATCACCTACGACAACCGGTACATCGAATCCCTGTGGTGGCTGCTCAAGCAACTCTACGACAAGGGACTGCTCTATAAAGGATACACCATACAACCCTATTCGCCCGCCGCGGGCACAGGCCTCAGCTCGCACGAGCTGAACCAGCCGGGATGCTACCGCGAAGTGAAGGACATGACCTGCGTGGCCATGTTCCATCACAAGCGCCGGCCCGGACAGGCCGACGAGGCGTACGCCGCGTTCCAGCAATACGAAGTCTACTTCCTGGCATGGACCACCACGCCGTGGACGTTGCCCAGCAACACCGCTCTCTGCGTGGGGCCGGGCATTGACTACTGCTTGGTGAAGATGAAGAATCCCTACGGCGACGAACCGATTCTCGTGATACTGGCCAAGGATTTGCTGAGCGCTTACTTCGGCGAGAAGAAGATCGCCGAGTACGAGGTGGTAGCCGAGTGCAAGGGCCGCGACCTGGAAGGCATGGAATACGAGCAGCTCATACCGTGGGTACGCCCCGACGGCGACGCGTTCCGCGTGATAACGGGCGACTTCGTCACCACCGAGGATGGTACGGGCATCGTGCACATCGCGCCAACATTCGGTGCCGACGACAAGCGGGTGGGAGAGGCCAACGGCATCGTACCTCTCACCTTGGTCGACAAGTTGGGTACACGCCAACCCATGGTCGACCGTACCGGGAAGTTCTTCCGCCTGGAAGACCTTGACCCGGGCTTCGTGAAGGAGTATGTCGACGCCGACGATTACGGGCGCTATGCCGGACGATTCGTGAAGAACGACTACGACGCCACGCTCACCGACAAGGACACGACGCTCGACATCGACATCTGCACCTGGCTCTACCAGCATCACCTGCTCTTCAAGAAGGAGAAGCACATCCATACCTATCCGCATTGCTGGCGCACGGACAAGCCCGTGCTCTACTATCCGCTGGACAGCTGGTTCATACGCTCCACGGCGTGCAAGGAACGCATGATGGAACTGAACCGGAGCATCAACTGGAAACCCGAATCGACCGGAACGGGACGATTCGGCAAATGGCTCGAGAACCTCAACGACTGGAACCTGAGCCGCTCACGCTACTGGGGAACGCCGCTGCCCATCTGGCGCACCGACGACAAGGGCGAGGAGCTGTGCGTGGACTCCGTGGAGACGCTCTACAACGAGATGGAAAAGGCCGTGGAAGCCGGTATGATGGCTTGCAATCCCTATAAAAAGGCGGGCTTCGTGCCAGGCGTGTACACCGGGGAGAATTACGGGAAGATAGACCTGCACCGCCCGTACGTGGACGACATCGTGCTGGTGTCGCCCACCGGGAAGCCGATGCGCAGGGAGACCGACCTCATCGACGTATGGTTCGACTCGGGCGCCATGCCTTATGCCCAGATACATTATCCCTTCGAGAACAAGGAGCTGCTCGACAGCCGGCAGGTGTATCCCGCCGACTTCATAGCCGAGGGCGTGGACCAGACGCGCGGATGGTTCTTCACCCTGCACGCCATCGCTACGATGGTGTCCGACAGCGTCGCCTACAAGGCCGTCATCTCCAATGGGCTGGTGCTCGACAAGAACGGCAACAAGATGTCCAAGCGATTGGGCAACGCCGTCGACCCCTTCTCGACCATCGAGAAGTACGGCTCCGACCCCTTGCGTTGGTACATGATCACCAACTCGTCGCCGTGGGACAACCTGAAGTTCGACACCGATGGAATCGACGAGGTGCGGCGCAAATTCTTCGGGACGCTCTACAACACCTACTCCTTTTTCGCCCTCTACGCCAACGTCGACGGATTCGGGCGGGAGCAGGAAGAGGTACCCTTGGCCGAACGTCCCGAGATAGACCGATGGATACTCTCCGTGCTCAACACCCTCGTCAAGGAGGTGGACGCCTGCTACAACGACTACGAGCCGACGCGCGCCGGACGGTTGATAGCCGACTTCGTGAACGACAACCTCTCCAACTGGTACGTGCGCCTCGACAGGAAGCGCTTCTGGGGCGGGGAGTTCACGACGGACAAGCTGTCGGCCTACCAGACACTGTACGCCTGCCTCGAGACGGTGTCGCGCCTCATGGCACCCATCGCCCCGTTCTATGCCGACCGCCTCTACCTCGACCTCAACGCCGTGGGTGGACACGACCACGCCGAATCGGTGCACCTGGCCCTGTTCCCCCAATGCCGCGACGAGGCTATCGACGAGGCGCTGGAACAACGCATGAAGCTGGCGCAGGACATCACCTCGCTGGTGCTCGCCCTGCGACGGAAAGTGAATATCAAGGTGCGGCAACCGCTGCAAAGCGTGCTCATTGCCGCCGTCGACGACGAGCAACGCGCGCATATCGAGAAGGTGGAGCACCTCATCATGAACGAGGTTAACGTGAAAGAGATACGCTTCGCCGACGAAGGCGACGGCGTGCTGGTGAAACGGGTGAAATGCGACTTCAAGAAGCTCGGACCTAAGTTCGGCAAGCAGATGAAAGCCGTGGCGGCCGCCGTGAGCGAGCTGTCGCAAGAGGCCATCGCCGAGCTGGAGGAGAACGGACGGTACACCCTCGCCCTGCCCGACGGCGCGGAGGCGACCATCGAGGCCGACGACGTGGAAATATTCAGCGAAGACATACCCGGGTGGCTGGTGGCCAACGAAGGCAAGCTCACCGTGGCGCTCGAGGTGAACATCACCGAGGAGCTGCGCCGGGAAGGAGTGGCCAGGGAACTGGTGAACCGCATACAAAACATCCGAAAAGCCAGCGGACTGGAGATAACCGACAAAATAAGTGTCACTATCTCTAAAAATAAGCATACGGATGATGCGGTACAAGAATATAATACCTATATTTGTAACCAAGTTTTGGGCACGTCGCTCACGCTTGCCGATGAGGTGGAAGATGGAACGGAGATTGATTTCGACGGATTCTCCCTCTTCGTGAATGTAAGGAAAGACTAATTAATGCAATATATTCAACCTTTAACGTATACCATATTATGGCAGATAAGACCAGATATTCGGACGCGGAACTCGAGGAGTTTCGAGCCATTATATTAGAGAAGCTGGAATTGGCGCAACGCGACTACGACCAGCTGAAACGTAGCCTCATGGGGCTTGACGGCAACGATACCGACGACACCTCGCCTACGTACAAGGTGCTTGAGGAAGGTGCCAACACGCTCTCCAAAGAGGAAACCACGCGGCTGGCGCAACGCCAGCTCAAGTTCATACAAGCCCTGAACGCCGCCTTGGTGCGCATCGAGAACAAGACTTACGGCATCTGCCGGGAGACGGGAAAGCTCATCCCCGCCGGACGTCTGCGAGCCGTTCCGCATGCCACGCTAAGCATCGAGGCGAAGAACAATGGAAAGAAATAGAGATTACGAATGAATAAAGAAGTATCCCGGAAAGGTGCCATTGCCTTGGTTGTCATCTTCGCCGTACTGATCATCGACCAGGCGATAAAGATATATATCAAGACCCACATGTACTGGCGCGAGAACGTGCGTGTGACCGATTGGTTCTACATCTACTTTACCGAGAACAACGGCATGGCTTTCGGAATGGAAATCTTCGGAAAGCTGTTCCTCACCGTGTTTCGCATCATGGCGGTGGCCTTGATAGGCTGGTATCTTTTCAAGATCGTGAAGCGGGGCATGAAGACGGGATACATCATCTGCGTATCGCTCATCCTCACCGGGGCGCTGGGCAACATCATCGACAGTGTGTTCTATGGCGTACTGTTCAGTGACAGCACCAACGCGCAAGTGGCTACCTTCCTCCCCGAGGGAGGCGGCTACTCCACCTGGTTCTACGGCAAGGTGGTCGACATGTTCTACTTCCCCATCATCGAGACCAACTGGCCCTCGTGGGTGCCTTTCGTGGGTGGTGAGCACTTCATCTTCTTCAGTCCTATCTTCAACTTCGCCGACGCTTCCATCAGCTGTGGCATGATCGCCCTGCTGCTCTTCTACAGCAAATACCTGAATGGGACGTATCATCGACAGACGTAGGCTACGTGTCGCCTTTCTGGGTCTTGTATGCCTGGCGATGGTGGGGTGCAGCGTGAAGCGCCCCGATGGCGTTATCGACGACGCGACGATGGAGGGGTTACTGTACGACTACTACATCGCCAAGTCCATGGGCGACAACCTGCAGGGCAACGAGAACTACAAGAAGGAACTCTATACCGACGCCGTTTTCAAGAAGTACGGCACCACGAAGGCGGTGTTCGACTCCTCGTTGGTGTGGTACGCCCGCAACACGCAAACCCTTTCCAAGATCTACGACAAGGTGAGCGAGAGGCTGAAACGGCAACAGCTCACCGTCAACAAGCTGGTGTCGCTACGCGACAAGAAGCCGGGCATCACCATGCGGGGCGACAGTGTCGACGTCTGGCCATGGTTGCGCATACTGCGCCTCACCGGTGAGATGGAGGATAACAAATACGCCTTCTCGATTCCCGTCGACACGAACTACCAAGACCGCGACACGCTGGTATGGATGGTGGACTACCATTTCCTGCGTCCCCTCTTGCCCGATTCGCTCCGGCGAGTGGTGATGGCCATGCAGGTGCTCTACGACAAAGACACGCTGAGCCGCGTCGAGACGGTGAGCGCTTCCGGTCCGCGGCGGCTAAGCCTGTACGCCGACACGCTGGGAGCGATGAAGGAGATTCGCGGATTTATCTATTATTCGCGTCCCGACAGCCTCTCTTCGGGTCCTCTCCTGGGCATCAACTTCCAGCTGATGCGTTACCATTGCAAGGATTCGCTCACGTTTGCCCAGCGCGACTCGCTGAACAGGGGCGACACGCTGAGGGCCGATTCGCTGGCCAAGGACGTCCCCGCCGTGAAGGCGAAGGCCGACTCGGCCGTGAAGGAGACCGTTCCCGCTGAGGAACGTCGCCTCACGCCCGAGGAGATGAACCGTCGGCGTACCACCGGTCCCCGCGAGAAACGTCCCGAGCAGATCGAGGTGGAGCAGCACATACGTCAGGAACAGCTGGAGCAAGAACAGCTCCAACGAAGAAACCAGCAACGCAGGCAGCAACCTCGCCGCCCCGAGACGAGGCCGCAAGCTCCGCGTCCCCGAACGGATAATTCCAATACCCCGCAACGATGAGAGGCTCCATGTACGCCTCGCACTACACGTTGCTGCCCGGGGCGGGATACGTCAGGCAGCAGGTGGTGGCACTTACGCCCGAGGGAGTGGTGGATCGTGTCTTCCCGCTTACGGGAGAGATAGAGGGGGTGGAGTGGAGGCCTGGTATCATCGCCTTGCTGCCGGAATCCGGCAGTGATGAGGAGTATGTCCGGGGGTGTTTCGACGCGCCCGTCATACCCGCCGAGGAGGCGTCCGGGCGCGTGGCGGACTGGCTGGTCGACGTCCATGCCAAGGGGCAGGCGACGAGAGCCTCGCTTTATTATCCTTTCGACTTTACCGCCATGCGGCCTGTCGGCGGAACTCGGCGCATACCACTGCGGTAGCCGTGGCCACGTTGAGCGATTCGGAGGTTGCCCTTCCTCGCGGATAGCTGGGGATGAGGAGTTTTCGGGTCACGCGTTTCTCGATCTCGCGGCCGATGCCATTCCCTTCGTTTCCCATCACGATCAGTCCATTCCCGGGTAGGGAGAGTTGATACATGTTCTCGCCATCGAGACAGGTACCGAATACGTCGACCTCCTTGGCCAGCGAATCGATGTATCCGGACAGGTCCGTATAGTGTACCCGCACACGGGCCAGGGCGCCCATGGTGGCCTGCACGGTCTTGGGGTTGTACACGTCCGCCGTGCCCCGCGAGCAGACGATGTGGGCGATGCCGAACCAGTCGGCCAGGCGGACGATGGTTCCCAGGTTGCCGGGATCCTGCACGTCGTCCAGCGCCAGGCATAGACCCTGGAGCGGGTAGTCGGCGCTTAGCTCATGGCACGGCTGTCCGAAGAGGGCGACGACCTGTTGCGGTGTCTTCAGCAGGCTGGCCCGTTCCAGCTCTTCCCGCGTTATCTCGGCGACTTCCTCTATCCGTGCGTTGTCCGTCACGTCGGGATGTTCGCCGAAGTAAGCCGCCGTGCCTGCCAGCAGCCGGCAGTCGAAGTGGGGCAGGAGTTCGCCTACCAGCTTGGGGCCTTCGGCGAGGAATAGGCGTTCCTCGTCGCGTACCTTCTTTCGTTCCATCGAGTGGATGAATCTTATGCGTGCCTTGCTCAGCGTCATCGGTCACTAATCACTAATCACTACTCACTACTCCGTTTTGGCTCGCAGGTCTTGGAAATAGGTGTCGAGCAGGCGTTTGGCGGCCACGAAAGAGGTGAGCTGCCCTTGCAGCACCTGTCGCTCTTTGCCCTTCAGCAGGGCGTCGATGCGGGGGTTGTGGTAGAAGCTGTCGCGCAGTTGCTCGTTGATGCACTCGTACATCCATTACTTGCTCTGTTCGTTGCGGCGATAGTCGAAGTAGCCATTGTCCTTCACGAAGCGGATGTATTGGTACACCATGTCCCACACCTCCTTCACGCCTATGTCGTAGAATCCCGAGTAGGTGAGCACGCGGGGTTCCCATCCCGAATCGGGTAGGGGGAAGAGGTGGAGGGCGTTGCGGAATTGTGTGGCGGCCAGTCGCGCCCGCTCCACGTTGTCGCCGTCGGCCTTGTTGATGACGATGCCGTCGGCCATCTCCATGATGCCCCGTTTGATACCTTGCAGCTCGTCGCCCGTTCCGGCCAGCTGGATGAGCAGGAAGAAGTCGACCATGGAGTGTACGGCCGTCTCGCTCTGTCCCACGCCCACGGTCTCGACGAATATCTTGTCGAATCCGGCGGCTTCGCAGAGGATGATGGTCTCGCGTGTCTTTCGGGCCACTCCGCCCAGCGACCCTGCCGACGGGCTGGGACGTATGAAGGCGTCGGGGTGCACGGCGAGCTTCTCCATGCGTGTCTTGTCGCCCAGTATGCTGCCTTTGCTGCGCTCGCTGCTGGGGTCGATGGCGAGCACGGCCAGCTTGCCGCCGTACTCCTTGAGCACGTGCAGGCCGAATACGTCGATGGAGGTGCTCTTGCCCGCTCCGGGCACGCCGCTGATGCCCACGCGCATGGATTGTCCGGCGTGGGGCAGGCATTTCTCGATCACTTCCTGCGCCACGGTTTGGTGTTCGGGTTTCACGCTCTCTACCAGGGTGACGGCTCGGCTCAGCATGGTCACGTCGCCACGGGTGATGCCTTCCACGAACTCCGCGGGGGTGGGCAATGCTTTGCGGGGTTTCCGTTTCAGGTAGGGGCTGACCGACGAGGGTTGCTCGATGCCTTGGTTGACCGTCAGGCCCTTGTATGCTTCATTGTTTTCGGGATGTTCCATCTTTCTTTTGGTTGACGAGTTGGCAAGTGAGCCATCATCGTTCGATATTGATTTCCACTTTAGGTTGGCGTGGGTCGTTGGTGATCATGAGCACGCGCAGGTGTCCTTTGTGGTCGTTGGCGTGCGTCTTGTGTATGGTCACCTGTAGTTTCGTGCTCGTGCTGGGTGGCAGGGTAGCTTTCTTCAGGCTGACGCTCACGGCGGGGTTGAACACTTGCAGCTTGCTGATGACGAGGGGGCTTTGGCCCACATTGGTGATGGTGATGTCGCGCCTTGCCCTCTCCTTTTTCGCCAAGGCTTGGCGCAGGTTGATGGTCTGCTCGGACAGGGCGATGACGGGTGCGTTCCTCTTCTCCTGCGGGGTGAGGTTCGAGAAGTCGGGCAGCAGCACCACGGAGAGGGGCAACTCGTTGTCGGGGCTTACCTTGTCGCCCGCGAAGCGGGAGAGGTAGACCGATGTTTGCGTCAGCCCGTAGTCTTGCAGCAGGTCGGGGTTGAGGGTGAGCTTCACCGTTCCCCGCTGTCCTTGCTGGAGCACTTTGGGGACGGCCTCGAGGGTGAGGTAGGGAGGCAGGTGCATGAGCACGGGTTCGTAGGGACGTTCGGAGAGGTTGGCCACGCCGAATGTCAGCGTGGAAGGCTTGCCGCGATAGGTGTCGGGGAAGTCGAGGTCTTCGCGGTCGAGGCGTATCTGCCCGATGGTATAGGGGAGTAGCCGCGAGAAGTCCGTCACCTCGCGCGTCACCTCTCCGGTGAACCTCAGGTGTGTCAAGTGTGGGATGGCGTTGCTATAGATGCTCACCGACTTGTCGAAGTGTCCCAGCGCCCGGGCGTCGAACGTCGCCCTCACCACTCCTTTCTTTCCCGGGTCGATGGGTGTCTTCGTCCATTCGGCCACGGAGCAGGCGCACGAGGTGGTGACGTCGGTGAGCACCAGCGGCTTGTTGCCCGTGTTGGTGATGGTGTATTCCACCGTCACCGGTATGTTCCACTCTATCTGCCCGAAGCGGTGTGTCTCCTCGTTGGACGACAGGCGGGGTTGCGCCGTGGCCGTCAGGGCGATGCCGAGCAAGGAGAGTATGGTGGTCAGTCCGCGATTCATAGTTCTTCTTTTAGTTGACACGTTTACAAGTCGCGAATGTAGGCATTAACCGCGAAAGAAAAAAGCTGTAGCCCGATAAACATCTCCGTCGCGGCTGGCGTTACTTTTGTAACTAACTATAATAGAAAACAATAATATGTATCAGATGCACATCCCCACCAACACCATTTTCGGTGCTGGTACGTTGAAGTCGCTTCATAAGCAAGCCCTGCCCGGGCGGAAAGCGATGATCGTGATTTCCAATGGTAAGTCCACCCGTGCCAATGGCTATCTGGACCAAGTAGAAGAACAGCTCCGCATGGCCGGCGCGACCTTTGTCGTGTTCGACAAGGTGCAGGCCAATCCGCTGAAAGCTACCGTGGAGGAGGGTGCCGCCTTCGCCCGCGCCCACGAGTGCGACTTCGTGCTGGCACTGGGTGGTGGCAGCGTGATGGACGCGGCCAAGGTGATGGCCATGCTGGCCAACGAGACGGGCGACGACCTGTGGGACTACGTCCTCGCCGGTACCGGCAAAGCCTTGCCCCGCACCGGCAAGGCGCTGCCCGTGGTAGCCGTTACCACCACTGCCGGCACAGGCTCGGAGGTGGACACGTACGGCGTCATCACCAACCCCGCTACGCACGAGAAGATCGGCTTGGGATGGGACGACATGTTCCCCGTGCTGGCTATCGTCGACGCCGAGCTGATGCTCACCGTGCCGCCTGCCTTCACCGCCTACCAGGGCTTCGACGCCCTGTTCCACTCCACCGAGGGCTACATCTCGCGGGCGGCCAACCCCGTGTCAGACATGTTCGCCCTAAAGGCCATCGAGAACGTGAGCCGGAACCTCGCCGCCTGCGTGAACGACGGCCACAATCTCGCCGCGCGCGAGCGTGTGGCTTTCGGCAACACCCTCTCGGGATACCAGATGGTGGCCGGCAGCACATCCAGTAAGCACTCCCTGGAGCACGCCATGAGCGGATACCACCAGGAGTTGCCCCACGGGGCGGGACTGATCATGCTGAGCGTGGCCTACTACACCCACTTCATCAACGCCCACGCTTGCGACGACCGCTTCGTCACCATGGCCCGGGCCATGGGAATGGAGCACGCCACCGAGCCGCGCGATTTCATCACGGCCCTTACTCGCCTGCAGGAAGCTTGCGGAGTGGCCGACCTCAAGATGTCCGACTATGGCATACAGCCCTCCGAGTTCATGACGCTCACCAAGAACGCCAAGTCGAGCATGGGAAAACTCTTCGAGTGCGACCGCGTCCAACTTTCCGACGAGGACTGCGTAGCCATCTATCGGGCGGCCTACAAATAGAGGTGCCTCTCCCTCGTTCGGCACGCTCCCCGCGCATAGCCGCGTGGAACTCGATAAGCCCGGGCTTTTTTCTTCATGCATGCTCGCATGGGGACGAAAGCCCGGGCTTTTTCTATACAAAAAAAGAGCGGACATCGAACCATGGGCTATTCTTTGGCGTTTCAGGGGAAATAACTTCGATTGTATTTCAGGATAACCCATTTAAAAACGAATCATTATGGACGAAAGAACAAAAACTATGAGACGAATGAACAGCGATGGCCGCCGAATCTATGAGGCGCCAGCCGTCAGCATGATTGTTTTGAGACTCGAGACACCCTTGATGCAAGGGTCCGTGACCATGGACGGCACGGCCAACGCCGGCGATTACGCCGAGAATGAGAACCTCACCGGGACGACCACAGACGCCATAGATACCAATGGCGACGGCACGGGCTTCTTGGGATGGTGACGCGGATGTTCACCTTATCCCCGGTGTATGAAACTAAACCCTAAAGAAGAAAAAACAAAGGTACAAATGATGAAAAGAAACGTATTCTACCTGATGATGACGTTCGTCACGCTGTCGCTCTCCCTGAGTGGCTGCGGCAACGATTTGGCCGATAACGGGCAGGAGAATCCCGCCCCGGCGCCCATCCCCGACGCGGACGGCATGGTGACCCTCCATGTCAACGTATCCAACTCGAACTACCCCGACGGCGTGGACGTCACGCGCGGTGACAAGCCTGTGACCATTAGCCAGGAGCTGGGCGATGGCTACGTGTTGGAATCCACGCTCACCCCCTCGCCGCGGACAAGAGCCGCCGTCGCTCTCCGCGAAGGGTCGACCGTGATGATGTTCGCGCTCGACGGCAGCGACCAGATCCTCGGCTGCGAACTGCTCGAAGTGGGAGCCAATGGCTCGCTGGCCATCAGCCTTCCCGAGGCGACCACGTTTCCCCGGCTGCTCTTCTACACGCAGGACGACGCCACCCGGTTCACCGACGACCTGTTCACGGGCGAGGATCAGGTGATGCCTACCGATTTCACGGTCGGAACGTATTATGAGTTCACCACCGGGGCGACGCTCTCCAACACTGTCGCCCTCTCGGATCTTGGTGGAGTGGACACGGACGACTACACCGTCAGCGAGTGCATGGTCGCCACTCTGTCGGATGTCGACACCTCCGGCGCCACGCCGCTGACGCTGGCCTTCGCCCATGCGCTGACCCGGTTCGTATGGACCCTGACCGTCGACTCGTCTGTCTCCGAGACCATCGCCTCCGTCAAGGCTGGGCTTGGACCTCGCGGGACCGACGGGACCTTGCGCTTTGCCGACTACGCCGCCGGCACTGTCGGCAACGGGGAGATCTATACGCCCGGCAGCACCGACGCACCCCTATCGGCCGACGCTTTCGCTACGCCCGACACTTGGGCGGGCACTTCCGAGATGTTTGTCGACACCATCTGTTTCCAGAGGGCCGCAAGCCCGTCGACCAGGCAGCTGGCCATACACGAGCTGATCATCAACAACCCGACAGGAAACGTCACCTACAGCGACAAGGTAATCAGCCTGCCTGGCAATGAGAATGGATACTACTCGAACGACAAGCAGTACACCCTGACCACCCTTGTCACCAAGCGTCTCACGTGGGCGGCCTCGCACATCTACTGGGGTGGCGGGAAGCTGACGTTCGACGCGCAACAGGATTTCGGCCAGGGCGACGCCGGCACGACTGCAGCCAACGCCGACAGTGGATACAAGCAAGGCCTGCTCTTCAAGTGGGGATCGCTCGTGGCTTTCTCGCCCTCGAACGATGCCAGTGGCATGATGACCACGTTCTACCGTTCCATCAAGACCCTCGACGGCACGCCCACCAAAGCTTACGAGCTGATAGAGGACCAGACGGGAACCGTATGGGGCGCTACCGGGGGTTACTACAACGCCGACGAGCTGCCATACCCTCCTGAGCAAGATCCGGCGGCGACGAGCGACCCGACAGGCTATTTCGGCGACATTTGCGCCCTTCTCACCGATGGGGTGTGGAGAATGCCGACCCAGGGCGAAGTGAACGCCGTCGCCTCGAACACCCTCTTGGCGGCAGCCCCGACGTCGGGTGCCGACACTTGGTGGAACCCGCATCCCGGACTGGCGTGGGCTTGGCCCGGGGGCGTTCTCGAGGGGGGAAGCTCCGATGGCACGTGGCCGCAAGATGGAGTGGGGAACAACGAATACGTCAACCATAGCACCAAATGGGGGCAAGAGGTGCAGTTTACGAAATCGGTCTATATCGACGAGAACGGAATCCTGTCGGGAGCCGCCATTCATGGACTCTTTTGGCTTGATAACGGGAGCGGCAGCGACAACGCATATTATGGAGGAGTATCCTATACGCACTATTTCAACAACAATGCGTATCCGAGGGAATACGGTCTGCCTGTCCGTTGCGTGAAGTAGCCTCGCACGGGATTGCGCTTTGCGTCCGTGAACCTACTTTATCGCGTATAGAGCGTTAACGAATGTGTATAGATTGAAGGATAAAGCGGGAATAATCTCTGCTTTATTTAATTAAGGTTAAACGCATGAAGATTTCTTTGGTATTATGATACCGCGTATCGAAAAACCCTCTATATTTGCACTGTGTTTTTCATGGTATTAGATTTAAGGTTTATAAAGATTGGCTGTCTGGGATAGATGGCCTTCTTTTTTTATATACCTACCTCATCTTTCCCCCTGCCATTGGAAACAAGATTGGTTCAGTCCGAATTTGTAATCACCAACAGAATAGCCCTCTTTTTTTGAACGAAAGCATGCGAAAGAAATCTCGTGGCTTTATATCGGATCTTTCCGCGATAACCGTAGAAGCGGGAAGACACGATCACGAAAACGTGTTTCACGCAATTCGCGCCTGCATCTTGTATGAATACGGTTGGAAAAATGGTAGTTGCACGCGCAGACAGCATGAATATGTTAAGAGAATACCTGTCTGCACGTGCGTCTTGCATAAATACGTTAAGAGAAATGCTGTCTGCGCCCGCGTCTTGCATAAATACGTTAAGAGAAATGCAAGATGCACGCGCAACCAGGACAAATACGAGCTGAAACAAGCAAGACGCGCGCGCAACCAGGACGAATACGAGCTGAAACAAGCAAGACGCGCGCGCAACCAGGACAAATACGAGCTGAAACAAGCAAGACGCGCGCGCAACCAGGACGAATACGAGCCGAAACAAGCAAGACGTGCGCGCAACTTGGACAAATACGGATGGAGAGAAGCGATTTGCGTGCGTAAATAGGAGAAATACGGCGTGGGCGCAGCTTCCAGCCATTCCTTATACGCATCAACATAAGACGAGGGGCCGCTGGCAGGAGCGCCCTGGAAAGGGCCAAAATCAGGCTGTAAGCCTTTGCCCGGAGGGCTTATTAACCCAGCCCCACGCAGAGCGAGGAACGAGCGACACGTGGGGTATAAGTGTGGGACGTGGCGGCCTGTAAGGCCAGCTTATCCCTCCTTTCCCTTAAACAGGTATTTTTCCTCGTACTGCGTGCCGTATTCTTCGAGAATACAGGGCCAGCTCCATTTGTTTCCTTATTTTTTCTTCTCGTTCGCCTTATCAAAATCATACCAATTGGATCCACATGCTTTATCGGATTCCCCGCGCAATACGCGTACGGATTTATAGAATAGTACTTTTCCGCCAGCGGGTCCATCGTCGTGAACCGCAGGCCGTCCATCATGCGGGCTTCCACGTCGTACCAGTCCAGGCCGTTATCCGTGTCGTACTCCTTGCCGATGTACTTGCGATCCTGCACGTCGGAGGCGTAGCTCTCGGCGAAGGGCGTGCCGTAGGGGTAATAGTGATTCGTTTGCACGACAGTTCCGTCGGCACGTGCCACCACGCGGTTGCTCCCCAGATGGTCCTATAGGTAGAAGTGGTACTGTCAGCACCTTGCGGGATGTCGTCCCCACGTCGGTCAGATGGTCCTATAGGTAGAAGTGGTACTGGCCGTCCTTGATGTAGCCGCCGTCCACGAGAATCATGTCCAATATAGAATCGTTCTTGTAGATCATATCGACGTAATCCGTGCGTTCCTCGGTGCTCGCCTTCTTGTGGACGACGGAGAGCTTAGCTCCGCTCGCCGAGTAGACGTACTCGTTGTAAACGCCCGGTTCCGCGAAGGTAACCTTTTTGGCGGAGATTGGGTCCTACTCCAATTCTTTCAGTGATTGTTCCAGTTCTTTTTCTTTTATTTTTCGTATGCTATCATTATTTATGCGTAGGATTTTCTTGTACTGCTTGAGTATCTTTTTCCCTTGCTTCCTTTTCCTCTTCATTTCAGGAGTCTTCATGTACTTTTTGTTTTCCTTGTCGATGAACTTTTCAGTATAAAAGCGCTCTCCTGTCCGCAAGTTGACGAGACTGTCTCGACTATAAAGATAATGTTCCCTATTATTCATGGCGACAATTTCCCCTGGTGGAGGGATAGAGGCCGTAACGACTAATGTATCACCTAATCTTATATATTTGTAAGAAGATGATGGATAAAAATCGCCGTACCGTATAACCTTCTGTAGTATTGAGTCATTGATTATACGCAAGAATTTCTTCTCGTGCTTTGCCTTTCTAAACTCTTCTATTTCCGCTTCGGATGGCACAGAATCAAAATGAGGGAAAAATTCATAGACGATTGCCGTGCTACTCGCTTGGCACGAGGCTAAAATCGCCAATAAGGTCATGCATAATGAAGTGGAAACTTTTCTCATGGTAGTGATTCATATAAAGGTGTTAATCTCCAAAGACTAACGTCGCTAAAGGTGCGAACGCTAACCTCTCCTATCGAATATCTAATGAATTTAGGCGTAATTACGGATATTGACGTAACTGTTGAAGTAGGAGGCATTATCTTTTGTGTTATCAATTGCTGATTGAATGCAATCGTCGCGTCAATGTAGTTCAATTCTCCGTTGTACGAATATTGTGCCCTGTAAGCAGATATTTCCGAAGTGACACCATATCCAGACGTAGGATTACCTTTGCTACTGAAGCCATATTCTCCTCGTGCTACCTGCCCTCCATGTCTTGTTTCGTGCAATCTATTCGAGATATTCCCTTCGACGAACATCGTTACGATTTGATCTCCGGAAGCATTCATCCCTGTTTGTCCTGTGGCTGGTTTCCCAGTGCCCGCCTTATTGTCTTTGCTTGAGGCTTTAGCGTATCGGTACTCTGTATCCTTGTCGTTTCTCATGTCTCTGACATCGCTTGCAGACTGTCGCAATTCACTAGCTCTTTCCCGGAGATCTCCAACAGATTTACCTTTCTTTTCCA